>JADLEA010000496.1 GCA_020846365.1 Bacteroidota bacterium | reverse complement strand
CAGCGCGTGCCCGATGGCCATGTCTCCGTCAATGCCAACGCCAGCCGCATTCGGCAGGTGGATCTCAAGAACTCCGACTTCTTCATGGCTTCTGAGAACTGCACAACCGTCGCACGCGACAGCGGGTGGTGGAATCCTGCGGATGGTCCGTTCGAGTTTTGCTATGCATACGATCCGGAAGGCAGGCAATCCTTTGCCAGCCGCCGCCGTGAATGGCGGGTTCTGGATCTCCTGGCACCGTCTCTTCACCTGCATCCCAATGCGGAAAACTACCCGTTCTCGGTGAAGCCGGATACCCTCGTAACGGTCCCGAAACTGGTTACCATCTTCCAGGACTACTATGAAGGAACCGATTTCAATCCCGTGAAGAATATCACGTGGGTCAATCCTGAAGGGAAGCCGGAGATCTCACCGCTCGCGTGTCCTTTCATGCCGTACGACATGCTTCAGTTGTTCAAGGTGAATGGGGGGTGGGGTTGGAGAGGGGAACGGACCATCGCACGGTGGTTCACCGTGTATGCTACCATCACCCAATCAAGAGAATGGCTCCCCGATCATCTCGGAGGCCTTGTCTGGCTTGCGTGGGACAACGCAGCGACGGCCTTGTATGTCCCGATCTACTGCGGCATTACCGATGTGCCGAAATCGTTCAAGATCGACGGTCGCATGACCGGTTATGACCGGGAGTGTGCGTGGTGGGCGTTCAACCATCTTTCGACGCTTGCTTCGCAACGTTGGGGGGACATGCGCCGCGACGTGGAGGCGGTCTGGAAGCCGCTGCAGGCGGAGCTCTTCAAGAATCAGAAGGCCACCGAGGATCAAGCGCTGAAACTCTTGAAACACTCTCCGGCGGATGGCCGCGCATTTCTGACCGGCTACAGCAACGAATGGGCAGAACGCGCTGTGCGCGAGGGGTGGAAACTCGGGGACCTGCTCTGGACGAAGTACGACGAGAAGTTTTGAACTACGGGTGTCCTACCGCGCGCGCTGCAGGGCGGGCGCCTGAAAACGATAGCGTATCAACTGCCCGGGAAGCACGACGACAAGAGAGTCGTCCGCCACCCGGTAGACCTGCGCCTGACGCAGCGCATAATCGCTCAATTGCGAGTCGGGATAGAGCGTTAGGCGGAGCGTACTGTCAGTCTGAATGACGTTCGTCAGGACTGTCTGCGCCTGTAGTCTGCGTTGCTGTTGCTGGAGTGGTGGTGCGTCTGCAAGCGGCCGCTGGGTAACGGTTGCATCGATAGGTTCCAGTTTCCGATCAATGTGATTGCGGTTGCCTCGGGGCTGCAGCACGTCGGGCTTTCCGTAAGCCGGGTGTTCGACATTCGCTCCGATCCCACGTGGAACATCGGAAGCAATTCCCTCCACCCACGTTCCCTGATCCATGAATGCTCCGCCTGAGGATTGTGCGCGGGCAAGCCCGTCCGCAGTCTGAAGACGTTCAAGCTCATTTGCAGCTTGGGCGCGCCCGGATTCCTCCGCGTTCCGGTCGCGCGCGACATCGTCCACATCCTTCTGGCGCAGTTCGGCCGCGACAGGTTCCTCCATCCGTTCACGAGTGTCCTTCTTCCCGGCAGCCTGTTTCTCAAGGCCCGCCATGTTCTCAGAAGGTGCAGCCGCAGCAGCGGTTGTCGGAGCCGATGCCTTTCCCTCCTGTCGATCAGCGAATCGCTCTGCTTCGATCTGTGCGTCAGATTCGGTTCCAAGTTCTTTCTTGAGTTTCCCCTGTTCCGCACGCGCCATTTGCGACCCGGCGCCAGTAGTTCCATTAGCGAGGGCGCCTTTTTCCGGTGAGGGGGCCGTGGCCCCGGTCACATCCTGGTCGGACGTGGCGAGCAGAGGTTCCTGGGGTGCCCACCACCGGTTGAGGATTCCCACACCGGTGACGATCACTACGCACGCTGCCGTAGCCGCCGCGAACACCCATGCGCGGTTCTGCCGTCGCCGAGGGGGCGGCACTGTAGGACGGTCGGGCCGGACCGAACCTGCCGCGCGAATGTAGGCAGCTTTTTTTACATCATAGTGTGCCTCCTCCTCGCCCGCAACGCGGGAGCCCTCGCTCAGGCCAAGTCTCTCGCGCAGCCGCGCTTTGAGGTCTTCTCTCCCTGCCCTCTGCACACCTGCAGCGAGGAGGCGTTCTCCATCCACGCGCTTCCTGCACTCGGGACACGATTGGAGATGAAGCTCCAGCGCCTGCCGCCGCGCATCCGGAAGTTTGCCGAGCACGAAGTGCCCGAGCAAATCTTCATCGGTCGTCCAATGTTCATCCGCCATCATGCCACCTCTTTCAGGGCCCGTTCCAGGGCCTTCTTGCACTGATACTTCTTCGCTTTCGCCGTGTCGGCGTTTGCAAAACCCAGGATGCGTGCAATATCATCCATGGGGCGTTCCTCCCAGTAGAAGAGTAGGAGAAGTGCGCGGCAAGGTTCTCCGATCCGGGAAAGGGCCATGTGCACGCGCGCTGCCTCTTCGCTCGCCACCAGGGCGTCGAGAGGTGAATCCTCCGGGTCGACGTAACCGTCAGGATCGTTTTCGCCGGGGGATTCCTTACGCTTCCGGGCCAGGCGGCGGGACCAGAGATGTTTCACGATGGCGAAGAGAAACGTGGAGGTTTTCGCCGTGTGCTCGTATCGCCCGCTCCTCACCCTTTCCCAGAATATGACGACGGCCTCCTGCAGCATGTCGTCGGCGTCCTCCTGATTCCCGCTATTCCGGAGAATATAGGCCGAAATCACTCCCCGATTCTCCTCATAGAAATCGACCAGGGCTTCCTCATCCCCGTCCCGGATGCGTTCCAGGAGACGGGCGTCCTTATTCAAAAAGAGCAAAGGGGAAGCCATTTACCTTTCACAGGTTGATGTCATTAAGAAGCAGAAGGTAAACAAAGGTACCGAATCACCAGTCGGATTTCAACATTTCAGAAGGAGGAATGCACCATGCGACTCGCCTCAATGCTGTTGCCGGTTCTCTTGTCCGGTTTGACGACTGCCGCCTGCTCAGGTCCGACAGCGACCATCACTGCCCGTCTCAACTCTCCCACGATCTACACAAGCGGAGGACGGGCGTATTTGCAGCTTTCAGTGTGCGTGCCTCAGGTCACGGGCCGTGAGCGCAAGCCCATGAACCTCTCCGTCGTGCTTGACCGGAGCGGTTCAATGGCTGATCAGGGGAAGCTGGAGTATGCCAAGGAGGCACTTTGTGCGCTGGTTGACAGGTTGCGGGAAGAGGATATCCTGTCCATTGTCATGTACGACGATGTTATCGATGTGCTCCGCCCGGCAGGACGGGTCGGAAACAAGGAGCAGATCAAACGCATGGTCAGGCGTATCGAGCCCCGGAATTCCACGAATCTTGGCGGCGGTATGGTCGAAGGGTACCGTCAGGTTGAGCGGAATATGTACCGGGAATACGTGAACCGCGTGGTGCTGCTTTCGGACGGCCTGGCGAATGTCGGCATCACCGACGATCGGGAGCTGAGCCGCATTGCGCGGCGTTACAGGCACAAGGGAATCTCGCTCACAAGCATGGGCGTGGGGCTGGACTACAACGAGAACCTGATGGTCATGCTGGCGGAAGGAGGGGGCGGGAACTACTACTTCATCGAGAGCCCACACGGACTTGCGCATATCATGCGACGCGAATTTGATCTCATGTCCGCTCTGTATGCGCACCATGCATCCATCGAAATACGACTGGGTTCACGTATTCGGGTTGCCGACGTGATCGGCCACGAGTGGCGTACCCAGGGCGAAACCTGCTCCATCGATCTGGGTGATCTCTATGGCGGCGACAGCCGTGACATCACGATCGAACTGGATGTGCCCGAAGGAGCCGGATCGGTGCGCCTCGCCGATGGAGTCCTGCAACACAAGGGTGACGATGCCAGGGAGGTCCGTCTCGGAACCTTTAGCGCATCGGCCAGGTATGCCTCAGACAAACGAGAGGTGGAACGCGACCGGGATCTGGAAGTTCAGGCAAAGGCGGATGTCGCCCTCTCGACCCGTGCGGTAGACAAGGCCACCCAGGCGCTCGACGAAGGAAGGGCGGAAGAGGCGCAGGCGATTCTCCATGATGCGGAGAATGACCTGCTCGCATCCCCCGCAGCGCCGGCAGGCGGTGCCGCCGGAGCGGCAGTTGAAGCGCAGTCCCGTCGCTTGCAGGAGTACAAACAGATGCTGGGAGATGAGAAAGACGTGCGGAGGGCAAAGAAGGAGATCCAGTATCAGAACTATAAGACGCAGAAGCAGAAGTAACCTGGCCGGGTTTGCTCTGTCCGGCCAACGCATACAGAACGGCTGCCCGCGCTCACCAGCTCTGCCGGGCAGCCGTTCGGCGTTTCTCTAGAGATGGTCCGCTGAGAACGTGTCTCCCTGAGATAAGTCTCCGGTTTCATAACCCCGGCGGAACCACCGTACGCGCTGGTCTGATGAACCATGTGTGAATGCGTCGGGAACCACGTATCCCTGCGTCTGTTTCTGGATACGGTCATCACCAATGGCCGTGGCGGCGTTCAATGCCTCTTCAATGTCTCCCGGCTCCAGAATATTGCGGGTCCGGTCGGCATAGTGCGCCCACACGCCCGCATAGAAGTCGGCCTGGAGTTCCAGGCGGACCGAGAGATCGTTGGCTTCCCGTTCGCTGGACCGTTGCTGCAATGCGTGGACCTTGTCCATGGTGCCGAGCAGATTCTGGACATGGTGTCCGATTTCATGCGCGATCACATACGCCTGCGCGAAATCGCCCGGCGCGCCGAACCTGCTATCAAGATCCCGGAAGAACTCCGTGTCCAGGTAGACGCGCTGGTCGCCTGAACAGTAGAAGGGCCCGGTGGCAGCACTCGCATAGCCGCATGCGGATTGTGTGGAGCCGGAAAAGAGGACGAGGCGGGGTTCCTGATAGGTCGCGCCATGTTGAGCGAAAATGTTGTTCCAAACATCTTCCGTCTCGCCCAGCACTGCTGCCACAAAGTCGCGGGATGCTTCATCGGCGGGGGAGAGCGGGCCCGATCCGGTCATGGTGGTGGACTGATCGGTGCTGGATTCGCCGAGGGTATTGAGCAGTTGGACGGGATCACCGCCAAGCAGCAATCCGATGATGAGGATGATAATTGCGGCGCCACCGCCGATTGCCGGACCGCGCGAAATTACCCTTCCTCGTTGGTCTTCCACATTGTCACTTCGACGACTCGATTGCCAACGCATGGGAGAATCTCCGGTTGTGTGCCTACACTGTGAGAAGGAGGATAGAGCAGCAGATGGATAGACTAGTTCCGTGTACTGAAATGTACACATTTGCAGAACAAAAAGTATTTCGTCGAATGGTTTTGCCGTCTTGTTGCTTTTCCGTATGTTATAGCGTTTCTCGAAACATCTGGAAAGATGCGCGGTCAATGGACATTGAAAAGCAGCTTCTTGCAGATAACGGCCGGCGAAACATAGACCGCATCATTCGTTGGATCGGGCGCGATCCCGGGCGACTGGCGGAGGTGATGAAGGTTTTTCTCGGCCGTGATGCTATTCTTGTGCAGCGGAGTGCGTGGATCGTGGGTATCGTAGGTGAACACCATCCTGCCATGCTCCAACCGTGGATCGGGAAAATGCTCAAGAAAATGCAGGAACCGGGCGTTCACGACGCCGTGCGCCGGAATGTCGTTCGCGCGCTGCAATTCATGGAGATACCCCCGCGCCAACTGGGCACCGTCACTACTGTCTGCTTTGATGCCCTCGCTTCCGGGGAAAGTCCGGTCGCCGTGAAGGTTTTCGCCATGACCGTCCTCGGACGGATCATTGACCGTGAGCCCGAGCTTGCCAGGGAATTCCGGCTGGTGATCGAGCAGCAGCTTCCGTATTCGACCGGCGCATTTCGCGCGCGTGCGCGTCATGTACTGGGCTCGCTTCCGGAACGAGAATCCCCCCTGCCGCCGGGCATCGCCGATCTACCGGCCTGAGCGAGTCGCACACTCCCACCTTCGTCCTCTTTCTCCGGGTTGCTCCGCACCACGGGCTTGCGTTGTGTACCAGGAACTCTCCAAGCGCTGCCCGGGTTACCATGTCATGAGCCGTAATCGGACATCCCCTTCGCACATGCAGCGTCTTTGAACGTTCAATCACCCACATCATGAGAGGAGCGACTTATGCGAAGAAGCCTTGTGGCGAAGTGCGGCGTCATGGCGTGTGCGTTCTCACTCGCGGCCATGATGACCGGTTGCGGGTCAACGAAGATCTTCTTTGCCAACTTCGAGGCGGACACCGTGGGTGGCCTCCCGGCGGAGAATCCCGCCGGTGCCCCAAGCGGCGATCTGATCTGGTTGGCCACCTCGACCATGAATGGAATAGCGACCGTGGTGAATTCGGGAGAACTCCCGGGAAAGACGATGCGTTACGCGAATGTGGACGTGCCGATCTACAACCGGTATGTCGGGTTCTTCGGAAGCGAAATCACGCTTGGCCCGAGCGCGAAGCTCTATGCATATTGGAACGGGTACATCGTCAATGATGTGAATGGCTCGGGACTGGAAATATGGCTCGGGAACTCGCACTTCATGGCAATGGCGCTGATCCGGTTCAAAGACGGGAAGGTATATTACCAATCCGGCCCCGGGTCTCCATCGTCGTACGTTGAAGCAGGGACGTACGTGCCTAACCGCAGTCACTTCATCCTTATCACCGTCGACAAAGCCACGTCACAGTATACGGTGGGCATCCTGCAATCCGGAGGCGGCACATCCATTAATATTGGCCCGCGCGCAGTTCTCAACCCCGGGGCGCTATCGACGTCGAGGCCGGCCCTCTACATGTTGTACGGTGAAGAGAACAGCGGGAACGGTCGATACTTCATCGACAATGTCACGATCAGTGAAAAGGAACCGGCAATGTAAGCAGGCGCGTGTGCGGAGTCGTCGGATCGTCAGGAGTGCCGCACGGAGATGATATCGCCGTCCTTGACGAGGTACTCTTTTCCTTCCAGCCGCCAGTGACCAGCTTCCTTGGCTTTTGCGAAGGATCCGGCGTGCAGCACAAAATCATCGTAGTGCACGACCTCGGCCCGGATGAATTTGTTGAAGAAATCCGAGTGAATCACGCCGGCAGATTCCTGCGCAGTCATCCCTTTGTGGATGGTCCAGGCCCGGCATTCGTCTTCCCCGACGGTGAAGAATGACTGCAATCCGAGGAGGAGATAGGCCTCGCGGATTAAGGTGTCGAGTGCGGATTCCTTGATGCCGTATTCGGCCATGAATGCTCTCGCCTCTTCTTCCGAGAGCTCGGACATTTCCACGTCGATCTTTCCGAAAAACGAGAGGACCTTCGTCTTCGGCCCGGCCTTCTTCTGCGCCACCGCGGCCGCCGCCTCGGCTGAAACGTTTTGCTGACGTTCATCAAGGTTCAATGCAATCAACATTGGTTTCAAGGTGAGAAACTGGTACGTCTTCAACAGGTGAAGCTCTTCTTTGAGGAAGGGTTCGTTCCGAAGGGGCTTCTCCTGTTCCAGAAGTTGCTGGCATTTCTGAAGAAGCGGGAGTTCGCGTTTTAGAGCTTCCTCCTGCGTCTTGAGCAACTGTTTTTTGATCCGATCGATGCGTGTCTCCACCATTGCGAGGTCGGCCAGGATAAACTCGGTCTCAAAGGCGGCAATGTCCCGCATCATGTCCACTGACCCATCGGGGTGCGGCACCGCATCATCCGCAAACACACGCACCACCTGCACCAGGGCATCGTTGTTCTTCACATTCCCCAGGAAATTCGTGGTGAATTGCGTCGTACCGGACTCTCCCTTTTTCAAGCCGATGACATCCACGAATTCAATAGTCGCGTGAACCGTGCGCTTGGGGGAAAAGAGCTCTGTCAGCCGCGTTAGCCGGGCATCCGGTACCTTTACGACTCCGTGGTGCGCCTCACCCCGTGTGAGCGCAGCCGGATCCAGGTGGGTACGCGTGATGGCTTGAAACAGAGTGGATTTGCCGGAAAAGGGGAGACCGACGATTCCGATCTGCATGGAGGATTCTCAGATTATGGGAGGGGATGCTTGAAGATACAAAATTGGGCGGATTAATGCTGGGCCGGCAACTTTCTGCCAATCTTCTTCGTTAGACAGTTTATTCGCACTACAAATTCTAGCCGTTCATTGACAAGTATAGAGGAGGTCCGTATGACACGCTTGTTTCGATTTGCACTCTTCGCAGCAGGATTCCTGATCCTCGCTGCACCACCAGGCGCCGCACAAATCCCCAATCCAGGATTCGAGTCATGGACCACCTCGGTCCCATCAGTGCCGACCGGATGGGTGACCACGGTTATCAATGTCACCCCGTCCACGACAGCAAGGTCCGGCTCAACGGCTGTCCAGGGTGCGACGGTGGATTTCGGCGGCAACATAGCCCCGGCAGGGCTGTGGTCGTTCTTTCCCCTCCAGGAGAGTCCGGGACAGTTCACAGGCTACTATCAATTCTCACCGGTCGGAGATGACCGTTTTCAGGTGACGGTTCTGTTGTACAAGGATAACATACCAGTTGCTGGAGGGGACACCAGTTTCGCCGGCGCCGTCGGATCCTATACGCAGTTCGCTGTAAACCTCGAATATTACACATCCGACGTACCCGATACTGGTTACGTAATCATCTCGACGACAGGACCACCCGATGGCGATGATCATCTGGGAACGACTTTTCTCGTGGACGACCTCGCGTTTGCGGGCACCGTGAACAGCGTCACGCAACTCTCCACGACACCCGGCGCCTTCACGCTCGACCAAAACTTCCCGAACCCGTTCAACCCGACCACCACCATCAGGTTCTCGATTCCTCAAGAGTCGTACGTGGTGCTCGAGGTCTTTACCTTGCTCGGACAGCGGGTGGCGCAACTGTTGCAGGAGCGGAAACCGGCCGGGGACTACAGTATGACATTTGACGCCTCCGGTCTTCCGAGCGGCATGTACGTCGCTCGTCTGAGAGCCGGTGAGGCCATCGCGACGCGCACGATGGCGCTCGTTCGCTGACCGAAGCCGGTCCATCCGTTTCTCTATGATCATGTGATCGTGAGCAGGTTTGAGTCTGTTGTTGTCGAGTCCAGCGGTACATCATCCAGGAGGTCTCCGGTATGTTTTTAGGGCACTACGCAGTGGCATTGGCCGCGAAGAAAGCGGCACCCCAGACGTCCCTCGGCACGCTCTTTATCGGTGCGCAATTCATCGATCTGTTGTGGCCCATCCTTCTGCTCGCGGGGGTGGAGCATGTCCGGTTGGATCCAGGCAATACCGTAGTGACGCCGCTGGATTTCTACAACTATCCGTTCTCGCACAGCCTTCTCGGCGTGGTCATCTGGTCATTAGTGCTCGGGGGAGCGTACTACGGTATACGCCGGTCCTGGCGGGGCTCACTGGTCTTGGGTCTGACCGTTCTGAGCCATTGGTTATTGGACTTGCTTACGCACCGACCTGATTTGCCGATAACCTTCTCCGGTGATGCACGTGCGGGCCTGGGACTATGGAACTCCCTGTCACTGACCCTGATACTGGAATTCGGGTTGTTCATTGCCGGGATAGCGCTGTATCTTCGCTCGACGACGAAGCGGGACGGCATAGGTCAATACGGCTTCTGGGCACTGATGCTTGTGCTTGCGGGCATTTATGTGGCGAATCTCTTCGGACCGCCTCCGCCGAGTGCGGAGATGATCGGGTTCGCAGGCAATGCGAGCTGGTTGTTTGTGCTCTGGGCCTTCTGGGTGGACCGGCACAGGAATGTCTCCGAAGGATCCGGTTCTTGATTTCCATTCTCCCGAATGGTATCATGTACCGTTTCAATCCCCTGATCATTCTCCGGAGGCGGGACACGAACGGAGGAACCTTCTCGAAAGGATGCGCGGCATGAGAACTCTCTCACTTTGTGCGTTGGCTGCAGGGCTCCTGCTGTTCGGCGGATGCAAAAAGGACACAACCGGCAGCGCCGAGCTCGGCGATCTGAAAGGAACCGCTGCGGGTGTGTCATGGAGCGTGCCGAAACGGTGGAGCGCAGCCCCGGATCGTCCTATGCGCGTGGCCACATACACCGTTCCGGCCACGGAAGGTGATGCGGAAGGCGCCGAGTGCGGGGTGTTCTATTTCGGGCCGGATCAGGGTGGACTGGTCGATGCCAACATCGACCGGTGGGTCGGCCAGTTCGAGCCAACGGACGGTCCGCACAAATCGACCAGGGACGTCAACGGCATGGCTGTGACACTGGTGCAGATTGGAGGGACCTATCTCAATCCATCCGGACCGATGATGCAGTCGATGGGCAAGAAGGAAGGATTCCGGCTTCTTGGCGCGATCGTTCCCGCACCGCAAGGCGCTGTGTTCTTCAAAATGACAGGTCCGGCGAAGACGATTGCCTCGGCCGAAGCGGAGTTTGACGCGCTAGTCGGATCGCTCACAAAGTAGCATCCCGCATTCGGCAGGGAGCAAGAGCGGAATTGCAGGGGGGGAGCTCGTCTGGCCGTCCTCAACGCAGGGTTGCAATGCGGACTCCGAGCAGGATCACGCTTCCCCCGATGAGCGCGGCCAGGGTCACCGGTTCGCCGAGGATCGAAGCGGCGACAAGCATCGTGATCAACGGTTCGACGTACAGCAT
>JADLEA010000495.1 GCA_020846365.1 Bacteroidota bacterium | reverse complement strand
ACTTCCTCCCGTTTGTGCCGGAGGATGTCGTTCAGATACTGGCTCATGCTTTGTTCGTGAACTCCACAAGATGATGAAGCACGTCTCTTGCCCTCCCCGAGTCAAGTGACTCGGTTGCGAGAGCGCTTGCAGTTCTGAGATTGCCGGTCTTGCCCGAAACGTAGATGCCCAGAGCTGCGTTGGCAAGCACCACGTCCCGTCCAGGCGACGGTTCTCCCTGCAGGATGCTCTCGGCGATCCGGGCATTCCGGGCGGCATCACCACCCAGCACCGCGTCACTCGCTGTCTCGGGCAGCCCAAAGTCCTGCGGTGAGAGGGAGTAGTGTTTGACCGGGCCGGACTGTGCAACTTCGTGGACGCTGGTTTGCGCGTGGAGACTCACTTCATCCATCCCATCACTGCCATGGACAACGCATGCTTTTTCTGTTTCCAGCACCTGCAGGGCGCCAGCCAGTTTCCGGGCCACGTCCGTATGATATGTGCCGAGGACCTGACGCCTGACGCCGGCCGGGTTCGTGATCGGGCCGAGCATGTTGAAGATCGTTCGGACACCCAACTCCTGGCGCGGCTTGGCCGCATACTTCATCGCGGGGTGGAACAAAGGGGCGAAGAGGAATCCGATCCCCACGGTATTCAGGCACGCCTCCACACGATCGGGAGAGAGTTGAATGTTGACGCCGAGGGCAACAAGCACATCGGCGCTGCCGCTGCGGCTGGAGACAGAGCGGTTCCCGTGTTTCGCGACCGTCACGCCCGCTCCGGCCACCACAAGAGCTGCCACCGTGGAGATATTGAAGGTATTCAGCCCGTCACCCCCCGTGCCGCACATGTCAATCGCATCCGGATCTTCCGTTTTGATCCTGACCGACCGGTCCCGCATTGTCTGTGCGAATCCCACAAGCTCGTCCTCGCTTTCTCCTTTTGCACGCAGCGCAACCAGAAGTCCGGCAATCTGCGCCTCGGTTGCACGATTCGTCATGATCATGTCGAGGGCATCCGCCGCTTCTCGCACCGTCAGGTTCTCGCGACCCAGGGCCTTCTCGATATACTGTTTCATGCTGTCCTCTCCAGCCAGTTGCGCAATATCTGAATCCCGTGCGTCGTAAGAATCGACTCAGGGTGAAACTGCACCCCCTCCACGGGGACCGTCCGGTGCCGGACTCCCATGATGATGTTATCGTCCGTCTCGGAAGTGATGGATAGCGATTCCGGCAACCCCGCCCGGTCAATGACCAGTGAGTGGTAGCGTGTCGCCTCAAAAGGACTGGGGACATTTGCGTAGAGTGGTGATCCGCCATGACGGACGAGTGAAGTCCGTCCGTGCATCAATGACGGAGCATGGGTGATCGTGCCGCCGTACGCCATGCCGATCGCCTGATGCCCCAGGCACACGCCGAGAATGGGCGTCGCGGATCCGAATCTGCGGATCACCTCCACGGTGATCCCCGCATCCTCGGGTCTGCCCGGACCCGGAGAGAGCAGGATCCGCGAAGGCCTGAGTGCAGCGATCGAATCCGGCGAGATGGCGTCATTGCGGTAGACCGTAAGCTCGACCTGTAGTGCGCCCAGCGCCTGCACAAGGTTGTACGTGAAGGAATCGTAGTTGTCAATGACCAGGATCATGCTCCCTTCCTCTCTTCCGTCCACAGTGAAAGCGGTGTCGACAGTCCCTTTGATGCGAGCCGGACGGCTTCCTGAACAGCCCGTGCCTTGCTCACTGTCTCGTCATACTCTCTCCCCGGATCCGAATCGGCTACAATCCCTGCGCCTGCCTGGATCTTCAGGATGTTTCCCTGTGCAAAGACCGTTCTGATTGCTATGCAGGTGTCCAGAACGCCGTCCAGTCCAATGTAGCCCACCGCCCCGGCATAGGCCCCTCGAGAAAACGGTTCGAGAGATTGAATGATCTCCATGGCACGGACCTTGGGAGCTCCCGAAACCGTGCCGGCAGGAAAACATGCTTCCAGCACAGCGACGGCATCCATGCCTTGACGGAGGCGTCCCCGGACTTCCGACACGATATGCATGACATGAGAGAAGCGATCCACCCGCTTGAACACGGGCACGCTGACGGAACCGTAGTCTGCAATCCTGCCGATGTCGTTCCTACCGAGATCCACAAGCATGACGTGTTCCGCAAGTTCTTTGGTATCGGCGAGGAGTTCACGTTCAAACTCCCGGTCTTCCGCATCGGTACTTCCTCTTGGCCGGGTTCCCGCAATCGGAAGGACGTCTACTACATTGTCGCGGAGGCGCACCAGCACTTCGGGCGAGGACCCCGCAAGCTTGGTTTGGCCGAAATCCAGATAGAAGAGGTATGGCGATGGGTTGATCATGCGGAGGGCTCGATACACGGCAAAGAGGTCGCCTGCAAAGGTCCGGCGTATGCGGCGGGACAGCACGACTTGAAAGATGTCACCGGCTTTGATGAACTGCTTCGCCGCCGCGACCGATGCCATGAAGTCCTCCCGTGTGGGCTCCTCGACGCTTTGATCAACACAGGTGAACGGCGTGGCAACGACTGCGGCCCGTCCGAGGCGCTCTGCCACACTCTCGACCGTCGCACATCCCTCGGCATACTGGGCACGGAGAGAACATGACGGATCCAGAAAGACGT
>JADLEA010000494.1 GCA_020846365.1 Bacteroidota bacterium | reverse complement strand
CGCCGATTCCCTGGTTCGGCTGATACGGGTAGTAGCCATTGAGCCAGACGGCATACTGGGCGGTGAGTTGGTACATGATTCCGTCCCAATACTCCGGCTTCCCGTCGTTGGCGCGGAGCATGAGCCCAAAGCCGCCAGCGATGCGAGGATTCAACTGGTAGGTGCCGTCGCCGTACTCCCAAGCACGTCCCCCGTCGTAGGGGAACTTCCACCACTTATCGGCTAACGACCGGGCGGCGTCCCTGTAGGTGGTGTCGCCGGTGCGGTAGTACAGCCGGTAGAAAGCCGCCACCGCATCGTAATAGTTCCAATTGTTGCTATTGTTGACCCAACCCGCATAGGTTTCGTTGGTCATCTGTTGGTACTGCACACCAGACGGGGACGCGGGACTCGATGGAGCATCATAGCCGACAGCAAGCGTCATTGCTGTATCGGACGCGCAAGCCGTGACCGTATAGGCCCTCCGCCCGGTTCCGACAGCCAAAGGGTATAGCACGACGAGAGCATCAGACCCGTCGCAGTTAAAGGTTGACAGGAATGTGGTTCCACTGCCAGTGACCGAAGCACTGCCATTCGTTAGAGTAAGTGTGCCAGCGTTCGGCGTGTCGCCGGGTGACTCAGGAATAGTAGCGATCAGCGCGTCGGCAATCGCCATCTCCTTCGAGTCGAACCACGTCCAAGGGGACGCGCCGGAGCGGAGGTTGACGCCGATGACCGAAGCCAGCGTGGCGTCCGATTGGATGACGACGGAGTTGGCGTCGGTGGCGACAGATCCTAGATTGATGTCGTCCAGCCCGGTCTGCCCGATGCCATCGGTCACCCGCAGTCGGATCACCGCCGTTTGTGCGGTTGGCACGGTCACCGTGGTGGTGGATGCTGTGCGAGTAGAGAACGTCGGCGCGGCTACCGTCCATGTCGGCGACTGCCAGAAGTAGGTGAGCGGCGTATCGGTGGTGAGGTTGGACGACGTGGCACCAGACAGAGCGTAAGTCGCCCCGGCCCTCGCTGCTCCACTCGAAGTGATAACCGCCGATGGCGGGTAGAGGACCGTGGTGGAGTAGGACAGCGCCCCTCCCGTGGTGGTGACGGCTACGGCGTTGGTCGAGGAGTCGTTCGTGTTCCCCTCCAGTTCGATGTCCACGAGGTCCGCGTAACCGAGGAGCAACGTATCCGGTGGAGCTGAGGAGGCGGCGGCAACCGTGGTACTCCACCAGCGCGCAAAGCCCAACGTGCAGTCGCAGATGGAGCCAGCGCCATAGTAGGCTGAGACGTACTGGGTATTGCCGAAGCTGATCGACCCAACCGCGTTGGTGATACTGGCCGACGTGTAGTTGCTGCCGTCAGCGTCCCAAACTTCGAGCAGCCTGACACCCGTGCTATAGAACCGCTGAAACCGCACCCTGACATCGGTTCTGCCAGACAGGCTGATATTAACGGCATCACCGACCCCAGTGAAGTCGCGGCACCGCAACGTAACCGAACCAGACACGAGGAGGCAGTGTGGCCCCCCGAAGTCGTTATTGCCGACGACCCCCTGCACTCCTGCCGCCGCGAAGCCGCTCAATCGAAACTCGATCCGGTAGTCGGTTAGCGTGACAGACGGACCTGTAAAGCTGAGATAGTTCGCACCACTGAAGTCCCCGTTCTGGAGGGCCATCAGCGGCAACGCGGCGAGGAGGAGGATGATTAGTCGCATAATATTTTACTGGTTGTACAAGTTGCCGGTGGTCGCCCCGGAGATACTAGTGAAGGTCACGTTGCCGGACCCAATCGGGTCGATGAAGATGTTGTTCGTCACGGAGTTCATTCGAGCGAACACGACCGAGCCAGACGACGACACGGACGACACCGTGTTCGCGGTGAACGCAACAGGCGAGGTGCGCTCGGGCGGGTATATGCCAGTCCGCGCACTAAGAGCGAAGGTGTTTCCGCTGAAAGTAATTGAGGTGATGAACGATTCCATGACCATGATAGTGCTCAGTGAGACAGCGTTGCCGGATCGAACGGTAAACAGCGTTCCGGTCGTCGTCGCATTTTTTGATGCGTTGATAAATAGGGCGGCTTCGTTGTCGCTTCTGTCCGGTGCCGATATGGACCCGTTCTGGAAGACTACCGTGTCCTGGAACTCTGGCCATGAGTTGATGAACTGCTGGCCCCGGTTGTTCCTGCACGTCACGCCATCGAACACCAGCCCGGTTGAAAGAGCGTTCTCCTCTGGTGGCTTGCGGAACGGCTCCACGTCGACGCCTGCGCCTGGGGGAGAGTAACCATAGGAGCCCGACGAATAGCCGGTATCCTCGAACCTTGAATCGGACACGAGGCCGGTTACAAGGTGGATCACCGAAAGCCCTTGGCGAGAGTTGTGGTGAGCGTACACCCGCGTCATCGTCATATTCGTGTCGACGACAAGGCTATTTCCGCCGATGGTGAAGCCGTCCGTTTCGTTATGGTGGCTCTCAACGTCGACAATGTAGTAGTCGTGGCAGTCTTGCGTCATGACTCCAGCCGTGTTGCCTTCTGTCACCGTGGCCGAGCGGGTCATGTCCTGCACATTGCCGTTGAGGGTGAACCCTTCCAGCCGGAATCCGGTGGAGTAGCGAAACTCGAAGGGAGCGACGGCGTTGGTGTACGAAAGAGAGTTGAACCCATCGGTTTCATCCACCGGGCGGTTGAACGCTCCGAGCACGCTTACCGTAGCCCCATAGCCGCTGATAGTCACGTTGTCGCAGTTATCGTAACGGATGTTGGTGATGCCATTTGCTGGCCCGCTGCCAGGGCCTGTCGCGTCGATACGCTTGCGGTTGATGAAGTAGTCTCCGGGAGGGAAGAGTAATCTATACCCAGGCAAAGCGCAGATCGCCGCCGCTGCTGCTTGAAGCGCCACATAGTTGTCCGTCGTGCCGTCGCCCACCGCGCCATACGACAACACGGAGATGGTCGGAATGGCGGCTGCATCTTTGGACACTTTTATCGTTCCGGACAGCTTGAGGCTTCCAGATACCTGAGCGTCAATCGAAACGACAAGTAGCGCCAGGATGAAATGTTTCATAGGAGCGCCACGACGATGAAGTGGGAGACGTACTGGTCTGTGGTAGCCACGGTGCCGAAGTTTCCAGCAGGGTACGACCCAGTGACTGAAACAGATTTGTCGTTGAGGAATAGGTAGTCAGCCGTCAGTCGGGGCGTGAACGAGTTCGCACCTGTCACGGTTTGATTTATGGCTACGTTTAGCCCCACGCCGATCATGAGCGTCCGCGCCGTGGTGGTCGTGACATTCTGCGCTGTTCTGCTTGTAGATGTTACTGCAATCGCCGAGCAGCTAGCGTCATTACAGGACGTGTTAAGCGCGCCTCCGCTTGTTGCCACACCACTGTAATTCGCAGCGACAATAAAGCGATTAGTGGCTGATCCACCAAAGGTTGCGGTACAGGTGGCGGAGGCGTTGGCGGAGGCATTCTGCTTGATGAAAGTTTTCATCCCAAGGCCAACACCTGAATCAGTTGTACTTTTTACCTCCGTGAGCGTGTCAGTCCCGCATACGATCCCAGAGACTGCAAAGTTGAGGCCAAGGGCCATCACCACGATAAAGTCGCCCGCCGCCACGTTCATTGTTGCTGAGGTGGCAATCGTAGTTCCGCCGCCTGCCCCTGAGTTCGTCCTGATCGACTTAAATGTGGCTGGAGCCGAGGACCGCCGCGACACCCGCAGGATGTCTTGGCCGTAAAGTTGCGACAGAGCGAGGAGGGCGACGGCGAAGCGCATTACTGACACCTCACGTCGACGGTGATGTACTTCGGACCACTGGTTGCGTCTAAGTTAAATCCGAAAATATCCCCCGCCGCCACGCTTGTCGTCCACCCCGTTAACGTAGTCGAAGCAATCGCGGTGCCAGTGGAGATGGCAGGTTTGGCGCTCGCAGTGATCGTATTCGCCACCGTGGGCTTCGCGGTGCCGGTCGAGACCTTCCACACGTCTACGGTTGCGGTGCCGCTATCGACCACGACATCCCAGCCACTGATCGTGCAGGCGGCAGGGGCGACGACATAGCCAAGGACTCCAGTAGCCAGCGCTGAGCCAGCCGGATCGCCGACCGCCACGCCATAAGAACGAGTAGGGACAGCCGCAGCAGGGAGCCGGTCCACGAAGGATTGCACGACATCACCAGCCGTGTTCGTGCCGTACAGGACGCCCGTGGAAGCAGCGGCAGGGAGCCGCATCTTGTAGGCAGTGACGGCTGTGTCGGCGTACAGCTTGACCGAGGTGGTACCAACTGAAGGGATCGTTCCTTGGCCGAACTCCACCGTCCCAGCGACCGTTCCCGTGATGGAGATTTGCCCAGTGCTAGTGATATCGCGGACTTTCAAGTCTCGGTATGTGCCGAGCGTCCCGTTATTGACCTCGACGACGCCTGCGGCGTTGCGACACAATCCGGTATCCCCGCTTACAGTACCGGAGCTACTATTAGTTGAGCTACTTCCCCATGCAACACAGTGTCCCGATCCGAATGAAATTCCGCCCGCCGAAGTTTGCGAAAGTGTCCACCAACCGTCTAGGTTAATTACTGGGAAGTAAGCATGTCCCACTGCGGTAACGGAGGCTAGTGTAGAACCGGAGTTGTTCTGCCACTCCTGGATACTGGCGTCATTACTGGTATTGCCACGCACCTGGAGGGTCTTTGCACCGGCTGCGCCTCCTAACGCCACAAGCGTCGTCACATTTGACGAAAACCCCTGCTTGATGAACGCAGTCCCGTTATAGCAGACCTGAACTGGCGCGGCAGGAATATCACCATCAGCCAGTGCCGATCCGAACGGGCCGAGGATCGACTTCGCGCCCAGCGCGTCTACATTGAGCGTGGCGGCGCCGGTGTTAACTGTGTCCACATCGAGCAGGACGCAGCCGCCTCGCGTGTAGACGGTAAGATAAGGGGTCAAGCCGCAGGTATAGGTGTCGTTGCCGGTCGTGCTTCGGCAATAGGTCGAAGTCCCCGCCTGCGCCGTCGCGCGGGACTGGATCACGGCAGTGTCCACGCTGATCGTGGAGCCAACGCAGGTGATGCCGGTGCCTGCCGTACACCCAGATCCACTCGAACCCACAAGGTCAGGCAAGCCGGTGATCGGGTTGATCTTGATTTGCTGGGCGGATGCGGCCAGCGCGATGAGGATGAGTAGGTGCTTCATGGGTAGTCCTTACTGCGCCGCCGAAGGCGATCCGGTGCAAGTATTCCGTTCGCCCGGGCTTCCACCAACGAACCCAGTCCAGATCAGATTGTCTCCGCTATACACCAACTTCATCACGCTCCAGACACTGCTCGTGTTGAGTGGTGCGTAAGTGGAGATGACTACCGTGCCGGCTAACGCACCGAACGACGTGGAGTCAACTGGAATACTCAGCGTGGTCGAGTTGATGATCGTCGCCGTCGCCGTGATGTTCACCGCGGTCCAATTCCCCGTGCCGCCAGTTAGGGTGATGGTCGGCAAGGACGACAAGTCGAAGCCGTGGCCGCCGGAGATAGTGAAGACTACTGGCGATGCCGTCGTGGCGCTGGCCACCGTCATCTTCGTCGCTTGCGGCTGCACGCTGCGCGCCTGGCACAAATAAATGAGATTGGCGCCGCTATACCCGAGGATCCGCTGGCATCCTGTCGGCGGGTTGCCGGAAGTTGAGCCGATCTGGCAGTTTTGCCCGAAGGCAGGAAAGGCGAGAAGCGCCAGTATCAAAAGGGTTTTCATTTCATTCCTCGCTTGGTTAATCGTACAACGGCTTCGTGCGCTTCAAAATCTCATCGCGCTGCTTGTTCATCATGTCGAGTTGCCGGCGCTTCTCATCCCTGGATAGGGTTTTGCTGCCGTACACCTTGAATTGCTTCGAGCGAATCTCGTTGACCCTCTCATTGATGTCTGCGAGTTTCGAGAGTTTCGACTCCTCCGCCGATGTCATCCGGTACTTCGGATCCTTGGAGAATTTGAAGTCGGCCTGCTTCTGCTTCAGCTTCTCCAAGCGCTCTTTGAAGAGTTTGAAGTCAGTGGACAGGTATGGGCTCGACGGCGTGGCGAAGGCGCGAATGAACGGCCGCTCAGATGCTTCCATCGCCGGCCGGTCCTTGCGGAGCCCGGACAACTCCTCGCCGGCGGTGATTGCCACGCGGCCGAGCCCGGCGGTGTAGCCGAGGAGGAGGTGTTCAACCTGAACCGGCGAGAGCGATCCGCCGATAACCTTCGATATTCCTTTCGATAATTCAGACGTCGTCGGCGTATACCGGTTCTCCGGCGACAACTTCTTCATGAACTCCGTCTCGATCGGCCGGTCGGTGAAGGCGTTGTAGTTGCTCATTACCTCCTCGACCGGTTTGATCGCCTGCACTGACGCCGGCGGCAAGAGCGTCTGGAACGCGGTCTTCCCGAAGTCGTCGAAGGCGTGCTTGTTGTGCGAGTACAGGCTATCCGCCAGGCGCTCAAAGAACGAGCCGTAGAGTTGACCCCACATCGGCGGCTTCGGGATGCGGATGAACGGGCCGAATTCTTCCCGCAGGCCCAGATACTTCGTCGGGATCAACCAGAACAGGTCGCGCTTCCAGGCCTCGACGTTCTTGTACTCCTCGTCGTCCTTGTTCAGCAACCACAACATCATCGTCGGGATCGTGATGCCGAGCAAGCCCTTCGCCAGCGATTGGGCGAACTGCTTCTTGTTCCGCGGGTTGTGCATCTCGACGAACCGCTCGCTGGCATTCAACGCCACAGAGAAGAACGGGACGAACTGGTTGACCGTCTTTGCGATCTTGCCCATGCGCTCGAAGTCGAGAGAGACGTCGCGAGAATCGAACACCGCCTCGGCAGTGGACTTACCTTTGCCCTTCGCGAGCAAGTATTCAGCGAACCGGGTGGACGCTTCCGACTTCTCGCCGAAGAACGTCAGCGCATCCCGCAGGAGTGGGAAGATTTGCGCCGGATGCGTCAGCACGAGATCCTTCTTCGATTTAGTCACCTTGTCGACGGTGAGGCGAAGGTTCTTGCGCGTCAGCGGCATCATCGCCGCGGTTGCGCCGCCGGCCAACTGCCATTCCTGGAAGGCTTTCGGGTCCGACAACATCTTGAACGCGCCCCACATGCCGGAGACGATCGGGATGTATCCATTGCGGCTCTGGATACCGGCCATGAATTGATCGCGGAAGAAGTTGGTGAGGATGAACTCCGGGTTTCCGGCGGTGGCGCCGAACCGCAGTGACGCGGCAGCGTTAGCGGCCATCCGCTTGAACAGGTCAGCCGACTGCGCGTCGGTGTTGTCGAGCGCGCGAATCAGGTTCTTGTCCATCTGGTACAGCTTCGG
>JADLEA010000493.1 GCA_020846365.1 Bacteroidota bacterium | reverse complement strand
TCCAAGCGTCAGCCCCATTACGCTCGTGGCTGGCTCCACCACAGGAACCATCGGCTATGTGGTGGTAGATCCCGACAGCGTGCTGGATAATCACAAGTACAGGATCACGTTTGAAGACACCGTGCATTCCGGCGGGACGACGGCGCCGGACACGTTTTTGACGAAGACGTTGACCCTGGCCGATGTCACCAACCCGTCGCGGATCGACACGCTAATCAACCGGACGACACTGCTCGGCGACACCGTGGAGCACCCGATCACGCACGGTTTCCGGCTTCTGGTCAACAATGAGAGATCCTTCGGCGTGAACGCTGACCTCTCGGGGTGGAACCGTGTCGGCATCTACAACTTCGACTTCCGCCAGTGGAAGGCGGGATTCCTATCGGGGCAGCAGAAACCGGCCGACTACAAAGTGGTCTTCGGACCGGTCGGCTTCGACACCTCAACGGCCTATGTTGTCCGGAGCTTCGCGCAACCGCGCCCGGCAATTCCCGTGAACTTCAAGGTCTTCAATACCTCCGAAAACAAGGAGATCGACTTTGCGTTCTGGGAGCTGGATCTTGCGGGAGGCCCGGGCGTGTTTTCCACGGGGAGGGTCGGTTTCGACAACGTGAGCGACTTCATCGTGTTCCTGGAGAAAGACACGAGGGATTCCCTGGCCATTAGCTGGGGCCTGAGTCTGGGATTTGACTCCATCTTGAGCGCCCCTCAGGCGGGAGACACGTTGACCGTCGTCCTCTCGAAACTGTTCCGGCAGGACGATGTGTTCGAATTCACCACGTTAGCGCAGAAGGTCGACGATGCGCTCGCACAAACCGGGCTCGATCAGATCAGAGTGGTGCCGAATCCCTACGTGGCTGCCGCCACTTGGGAAGAACGGAATCCCTACACCTCCGGCCGCGGTCCGCGTTCCATTCATTTCACCCATCTCCCGCAATCCTGCACCATCCGCATCTTCACCGTGAGCGGGGAGCTGGTGACGACAATCCGCCACGAGGCGTCGATGAATGACGGGACGGCAAGCTGGAACCTATTGACGCGAGACAACCTCTCTGTTGCGTACGGGATCTACATCTACCACGTAGATGCTCCCGGCGTAGGGGAGAAGGTCGGCAAGTTCGCGATCATCAAGTAAGGAGGACGACGTGAACAGGAATCTCAGAAGTCTCGCGATTGCGCTGGCGCTCGGACTGTTGGTGATCCCGGCTTCGGCGCAGAAAGTAACCAAGGTTGGCACGACGGCGGCCAAATTCCTGAGCATCCCGGTGGGTGCCCGCGCACTCGGCATGGGTGGGGCGTTTGTCGGGGTTGCGAGCGACGCCTCGGCAATGTTCTGGAATCCCGCCGGCATGGCCCGCGCAAAACAGGCGGAAGTCCTCGTTAACCACGCCGAGTGGCTTGCGGATATCGACTTCAACTGGGGCGGCGTCATGATGCCGCTGGGCGATCTCGGCACCGTCGGGGTGAGCGTCACGTCGCTCTCCATGGCGGAAATGGAACGGACCACGGAGGAGCAGCCGGACGGCACGGGGCAGACGTTTTCGGCGGGGAGCTTCGCGCTCGGTCTCTCGTATGCGAAGAACCTCACGGACTGGTTCTCCATCGGCGGTACGGCCCGGTATGTCAACGAGCATATCTGGAACTCCAACGCCACGGGGTTTGCTGTGGACATCGGTACGTTGTTCACGACGCCATTCGACGGGCTGACCTTCGGCGCCGGCATCTCGAACTTCGGCACCAAGCTGCAAATGAGCGGGGATGACCTTCTGGTGCAGAAAGACATCTCGCCCAACAACGGCAACAACGCCAACGTCAATGCTAACCTGAGCACGGAAAGTTTCGATCTCCCCCTCACGCTCCGCATCGGCGTGGCGTATCAGGCGCTCGAGAATGAGGACCAGTCGCTGATCCTGGCCGTGGACGCGGCCCATCCCAATGACAACGCTGAGTACCTGAACCTGGGAATCGAGTATGCCTTCTTCCAGAGGATCGTCTGGCTCCGGGGAGGGTACAAAGCGATCGGCGCCACGGACAGCGAAGAGAAGTTCACCGTGGGTGGGGGCGTGCGCTACGGATTGACCAGCGATCTGGTCTTCCGGCTCGACTACGCCTTTGAGAGATTCGGACGGCTGAGCAATGTCCACAAGTTTTCCGTAGCCCTGATGTACTGATCCGGAAGTATCGTGCTTTGGGATGTTTGACCTATACGCTCACAACAAGAGGAGGACTGTCGTTGGCAATCAGGGGAATACGGTCGCGGGTTGCTTGCGTGATTGCGATTCCCTATGTTTCAGCATCCTTGGGTACCGTTTCACGAAGCTGTGTTGTGCTTGTTGGCGCAGTATTGTGCTGTGGCTATAGTTCACTGTTGTACCATCCAACAACATGTTAAGGAGCTCATCATGCGCAAGATTCTACTGACACTCCTGTCAGTGTCTCTTATCGCCGGCATCGCTCTTGGTGCCAAGGACCGACGTGCGGAGAAGCGCGCTGAAGCCCGCGAGAAAGCGACGACGTCTCTGAGCGGGAGCATTGCGGGTGTGAACGCGACGCAGGGGTATTGGGATACGCTCGCGATCGACATCGCCAATCTTCAGCTGGATGACGTAGCAGCGTTCGACGACGGGACGATCTGGATCGGCGGTTTCGAGATCTCCAGCGACGACGACATCACCCTGCGGTCGACCGATTTCGGCGCGACGTGGGTGAAGGATACCCTGGAGTTCACCGGAGCAAGCGGCTACGGCCTGGCGGCGAAAGATGCCAACGTCGCAGTTGCCGCCACCTGGAGCGGGGACATTTATCAGACTACGGACGGTGGTGCCAACTGGACCTCCAAATTCAGTTATACCGGCGGCTACTTCAACGACGTCGCATTCGGCGGCGGCGACTCGGTCATCGCAATGGGTGACGCGGATGCCAGTGGTCTGGTGGTCGTCAAGAGTACCGACGCAGGCGCCACCTGGACGCGGTACACCAACCTGCCGGCCGAAGAGGCGACGGCAAACAAGTGGATCAGCAGCTCCGGCTATCATCAGGCAATCGACGTCGTCGGGCCGCACATATTCATTACGGTCTACGAGGCGTCCGGAACTCTTCCCCGGCTGCTGCGTTCTACGGATTTCGGCGAAACCTGGAGTTCCTGGGATGTGGCATTGACCGGCGGTGCCGCGAACGCCTACCGTATCCGTTCGATCAATATGGCCGATCAGAACGTCGGCTGGGTTGTGCCGAATCAAACGGCCGCGAGCACGCGCTATTATGTTCACAAAACAACGGACGGCGGCGTGACGTGGAGTGACACGATCCTTGTGGAGCGTGGCACCGTGGTGAAGGCCGTGAAACCGGTTAAAGGCACGAACAACCTGCTGGCACTCGGCTACATGGGCAACTATACGAAGGCCTGGTGGTCGGGCGACGGCGGCACGACATGGACTTCGATCGTTCCTGACACCATCAGCAACGGCAACGACCTCACCAATGCCTATTTCGTCAGCGCGACCAAGGGCTATGCTGTCGGCATCAAGAAAGCCCTCAAGTTCGAAGTCGGCAACGTGACCTTCCAGGTCAAGATGAACATCAAGATGCGCGAAGGCGGCGTCCTCCCCGGAAGCGGCGACAAGGTCCAGGTGAAGGGGAGCTTCAACGGCTGGGGTGGCAACGATGAACTGACCGACGGGGACGGCGACAGCACCTACACGAAGACCATTGCGCTTCCCACAGGCGCGATTGAGTACAAGTTCTTCAAGACGCTGCGGGGCGGACTGGATTGGGAAGGCGTTGCGAACCGCGGATACACCGTGGTGGCTGGCGATCAGACGCTGCCCGCAGTGTATTTTGACAACGATTCGATCTACACTCCACCCGTGCCTCAGGGCGTGACGTTCCAGGTCAATATGAAGATCAAGATGCTGGAGCAGACCTTCCTGCCCGGTTCCGGTGATATCGTCCGGGTGGCGGGAAGCTTCAACGATTGGGGCAACTCCACCGATACGTTGTCGGATGGCGACAACGACAGCATCTACACCAAGACCATCACGTTGAACGAAGGCCAGGCGATCGAATACAAGTACCTCAAGACCGCGAGGAGCGGCGACTGGGAATCTGTCGCGAACCGTCCCTATACTGTGCCGGTCGGCGGCGGACCGATCCCCGTGGTGTACTTCGACAACGACTCGATCTTCAATGCGCCGGTGTCGGTCAACTTCCTCTGGCAGGTGAACATGAGCGCCTACCAGACATTGGGCTGGTTCCGTCCGGACCTCCTGGATTCCCTCGAGGTGCGCGGAGGATTCAACGCATGGGGCGGGACAAAGCTCCTCCCTGTGCCCGGCGAACCGGGAAGCTATGAAGCCGCGCTCGTCTACGACGGCACCATCGGCGACGCGCTGCAGTTCAAGTATTTCATGGACCTCGACTCAGCCAACGCAACGGCGCGGTTCCCGGGCTATCTGCACTCCGGCACTAGCGCCACGCGCGACGGCTTCTGCTATGACCATCCATCGGAACGCGGCGACGGCAACCGGCTGTTTGATGTCACCGGCGGCGGGAACGTCGTTGTGCCGCAAGTGTTCTTCTCCGATATCGATCCTCGCGGCCTGTTCCTGAACACGACGGACAGCTGCGTGGTGACCCTCTCGGTGAACATGAACCCGGCCAAGGCGTATGTCGATGCGTTCGTACCTGGTGCGGATACCGTGCGCCTGATCTGGCAGGATGCCATCTGGCGG
>JADLEA010000492.1 GCA_020846365.1 Bacteroidota bacterium | reverse complement strand
CCGGACGGAGCTCGCTTGAGATCTTCTGCACTGCGGCAATGGTTCTGTCAACGAGCGTCTCTGCGGCTGCGCACCGCTCGAGCACGGATCCGTGTTCCTGAGGAAGCCGCTCCTGTATCCACGAGAGATCCAGTCGAATGGCCGTCAGGGACTGCCCCAGCTCGTCATGGATTTCCCGCGCGATGGCTGTCCGCTCCGTTTCCCGTACTGTTTGAAGGTGGTTGGAGAGCGCGCGCAATTGAGCGGCGGACCTGCGAACTTCTTCCTCAGCTTGCTTCCGCTCGGTAATGTCCTCCCCGATGCTCGCCGTTCCGCTGATCTGACCCCTTTCATCCCGCATCATGATGTTGTTCCACCTGATGACCCGGAGATTGCCCGTCCGTGTCTTGATGGGATTCTCATAGTGCAGCGGGATGCCCCCGGCCACGGTGGATTCGACAAAGAGCCGGTGGATTTCTGCGGATGACTCGGGGACAAACGTCGCAAACCAATCAACCCCAGAAATCTCCTGACGGGACCACCCTGTCAACTGCAACAAGTAGTCATTGCAGAAGGTCAGCCTCCCCTTGGTGTCGAGCGTGATCGCTATGAGATTGATCTTTTCCAGCATTTCGCGGAACCGCCGCTCATGTTCCCTCCTCTCGCTGATGTCATGGATGACCATGCTCGACCGTTCTTCGTTGCGGCTCCCCCTGAAGAGCATCGAAGATACTTCTGCAGGGAACGGCGTTCCGTCTTTCCGCAGAAATCTCAGTTCTCCCCGCGCTCTTCCCATGAGCCGACGATTGTCCAATAATTCCTTCAATCGGGGATCTGCCGTGTCCACAATTTCGTCACGCCCGCCGGAGAGGATTTCATTCTCTGACCTGCCCAGCATACTGCAGGCCGCGGGGTTTGCCGCCAGAATCCGGCCGCCGGGCTCTGTGAGAAGGATCCCTTCAAGGCTGTTGTCATAGAGTGCCCTGTAGAGCTCTTCCTGCTCCCGGAGTTCGGCCTCTATTCTCCTGCGCTCGTTCAGTTCATGAAAAATCATTGACGCCCATCGCCGCACAGCAAACAATAGTGCCAGACCGGTCACCAGGACAAAACCCCATCCCTTGAACGTTTCGATCCGGTTGTACATGTGCACATCGGTGACCATTGTGGAGACCACCTGGCCGGATACCAGAATCCATGCTGCCCCGACAAGGACATAGACACCTGAGACTTTCATTGCAAGCTTCATTGGCCTGTCCATGGAGACTCCTTCCGGTTTCGTGAAGCGTCGTGTCGGATCAATGGCGTGCGGCGTCTTTCAGAGCGGACCCGGATTCGGGATGCGAGGTCTCTCCCGTGGCCGCTTGAGGTGAGAATCGTTGAAGGATCATCATGGCGTCTGAAGAGCATCGTGTGTTCGGCTCTGATGACGGGGAAGATCCTCCGCACGGGTGTGAAAAGGTAACCCTGCGGGACGTGAGAATCAAGAATTGATCCCGTCCCGTTTGCCTCCCAGCATAGAGATGGGTATCTTTGCTCAACCAAACTCCTGGGAAGCAAAGAAAATGAAAATCCTTTTGGCTGATGACCATCAGATCATGAGGGACGGGCTCAAACGCATACTTGCCGATTATCCGGAATTCTCAACCATCCGTGAAGCCGGGAGCGCTCCCGAGGTCCTGGATTGCTTGCGAAAGGAACCATTTGATGCTGTCGTGCTCGACATCAATCTTCCCGGCCGGAGCGGATTGGATGTGCTTAAAGATATCCGAAGAGACTACCCCACGTTGCCCGTGTTGATCCTGAGCATGTATCCCGAAGACCAGTTTGCCGTCCGGGTGATGCGCGCCGGCGCGGCGGGCTACATCACAAAGGCCAGCGCCGGAAAGGAGCTCGTGACTGCTCTGCGGCAGGTGGCCCAGGGACACAAATTCATCACACCCCAGGTGGCCCAGATCATGGCCTCCGCGCTTGAAGCAAAGGAAGACTCATCTGCAGTGCACACGCTCCTGTCGGACCGGGAGTTCCAGGTTTTCGAGATGATCGCCCGCGGGAAGACCGTCGGGGAGATCGCCACTGATCTCCACCTGAGCGTGAAGACCATCAGCACGTACAGGGCAAGCATCCTCCTGAAAACAGGGCTCAAGAACAACGCTGAGATCATGCGCTATGCGGTGAGCAACAAGCTGGTGGACTGAGCGGATCCCATAGGACAAACACCTATACCCCGTTCCCGAAATTCCTACCTCAAGAGGCGATTCCCTCCGATGTCCAGACGCGACGTTCAGTTGTATATTGCTGCGGGGAGATCGGCTTTCCGTGACAGGAGAAGATTGTGAGAGTACATCTCGTTGATGATTCGCCGGTGTTCCGTGAGCGGATGATGCTCCTGCTCCAGGACCTCGGAGGGATTTCGATCACAGGGCACTCAGAGAGCGCCGAGGAAGCCGTTCGGTCCATCAAAGCTCACATGCCTGATGTTGTCTTGCTGGATATCCGTTTGAAAGCGGGAACAGGATTTGACGTTCTGCGGGCAATCTGCGGCGGCGATACCGTTCCGATATTCATTGTTGTGACATCCTACACTGCACCGATCTATAGGAAGATGAGCTTGCGCAGCGGCGCCTATGCCTTCATTACCAAGGCCTCGGGAACGAAGGAATTGACAACCATTCTCGGCCGCTTGCGCATGCAGGAACCTCGCGAAACCGGGCCGGCCTGAAGTTGCTCGTCCGCCGGAGAGCTACACTGGGGTGCTTGTGAAAGTACTTTGGATGAGAGTGGGGGGGACGATGGGCGCGTTTTGAGGATCTTTGCGTTCAGTGCGCCCGGATTCGTCGCAGTTATGTTCTGCTTCGGAAGTTCCTCTGGTCGGAAGTCATGTGGACCGCCTTCACGCGACCTTGCCGTTCTCCAGAACGATCCTTGGAAGCGCTTCTGCAAACGCTCTGAGCAACGCCTCGCTGTTCCTCAACTCCTGCTCGGTTCTCTTCTGCTCGCAGATATCCGTCAGCGTACCCAGTATCCTCAGTGCCTTGCCTTCGGGTGACCGGACAAGCACCTTTCCGCGCGCGAGAACCCAAACGTATCCTCCATCGCCGTTTTGCATTCTGATCTCTTCCCTGATCCCATCCGACAGTCCGCGGAAAAGAGTTGTCAGCGCAGCATTGAGCCGGCCGGCATCGTTTGGATGGACTCTCTGGAGAAAACTCACGGGCGCAGACCCGAGTTCTCGTGTGGCCGTGCCGAGGATCTCGGCAGACCGCTGCGAGTATTCTATGCGGTCCTGCACCAGGTCATAATCCCATATGCCGTCCCCGCTCTCTTCGAGTGCGAACTTCCATCGTTCCTCACTGGCTCTCAGTGCCTTGTCCTTCTGGTGTACAAAGTAGGCCAATTGCAGCGTCTTCCGAAGCTCAAAAGGATCAAAGGGCTTGAGAATGAAGCCGAAGGGATTCACGAGGCGGGCACGATCCAGCGTGATCTGGTCAGAGGATGCCGTTTGGAACACGATCGGAATATCGAGGCTCCCCAGGATTTCCCCCGCGGCCTGAATCCCGTCCACTTCGTCTTGCAGATGGATGTCCATCAGGACAATGTCGGGTTTGGATTTGAGAGTCCCTTGAACGGCGCCTTTTCCTGTGCGGGCATGACCCGCGATCTCGTATCCCATTTGCTGCAACATGCCCGTGACGTCCAGAGTGATGATCATCTCATCTTCTGCAACGAAGACGCGCAATTTGTCTGTACTGCCACGACCTGTGCCGCTATGTGCCATTTCCCGCCCTTTCCGGATGACCGGACGTGTGTCCCGGCTCCCGGCTGGTTGAACTTCTGCCTGGTGGCGTGTCACCCGGTGTCGGCCGGGTGAACTGTTCACGCGAAGTAATATAAAGCTGCGAACATCTATCAGGTATCGGCGGGTAGCTATTTAGAAGATAGGTGAACGGACTATTCTCTGATAGGTGTTTGTCCGATACGGGGGAGAGTGAATACGCGGGGATACCGCGCCAGGTGTGGCAAACGAGAAGAATTGGAATCGTGACCGCGTATTCGGGTTGAGGATGCCTGCTTGCCGCCAATGCGAAGAGCAAAGGTCAGTGGTGCTTTTCCGGATGAAATACGCGAATTGATCCCGCTAATGGTCTTGGGGACAATGGATTACACAGAAGGAGGCGACGGTGACGGAATCTCAGCCACTACGCCGGCCAGGTCTTCCAGGAACGCCTTGCTGCGCGAGATCGCTGACGCGGTGTCATGCGACTCCCGGAACGGCACCAGAGCTTTGAGCAGCGTCTCGGTTTGCAGCACACGCACTCCTTCGTTTCGCTTCTTGGAAATAGCAGACATGATCTGCTGGAAATTCTCACCTTCGTAGAACGCAGCGTCTGACTGCGGAGGGAAGTGCACTTCCAGACGGGCCGTGTCCAGGTGCAGCTTGGGGAATCCTATGCGGGATGCAAGGAGTTTCAACTCCATCAGGCCGAACAAGGCCTCGACCTGAGCGGGGACGCGCCCGAACCTGTCGCGCAGCTCATTTCCTATCTCTTCCAGCTGCTCGCGGCTTGAAAGCGCGTACAGACGCCGGTAGATCGTTAGTCGCTCCGCTTCCTGTGCGATATACGCAGCGGGGATGAATGCTTCCAGCTCGGCCTCGACCTGGACCTCCGCCGGCCTGCCGGCCCGCGCCGCTTCCTCGGGGAAGAGCTCGCTGAACTCTTCCTGCTTGAGCTCGTGAACGGCCTCATCCAGAAGGCGCGTGTAGGTCTCAAAACCCATCATCTCGATGAAGCCGCTTTGCTCGCTTCCCAGTAAATTGCCCGCCCCCCGTATCTCCAGATCGCGCATCGCCAGGTTCAAGCCGGAACCCAACTCCGCAAATTCCTGCAATGCCTGCAATCGCTGAAGAGTGGTCCTGCCCAGAACGGAGAACGGCGGCGTGAGGAGGTAGGCGTATGCCTGCGTATTGGAGCGTCCAACCCGCCCGCGAAGTTGATACAGCTCCGCCATCCCGAAGTGATCCGCCCGGTTGATGATGATCGTGTTTACGTTGGGGATGTCCAGGCCGGACTCGATGATCTTCGTGGAGATGAGCAGGTCGACTTTCTTCTCGAGGAAAGCGAGCATCACCTCTTCCAGCTCATGTGCAGCCATCTGCCCGTGCGCCGTCCGCATACGCACGCCGGGAAGGATTTCCTGAAGCCGGGCCGCAACATCCTCCATCGTCTGGATACGGTCGTGCACGAAGTAGATCTGTCCCCCCCGCTGCATCTCCCTCCGCACAGCATCACGGATGCTGTCGTCGTTCCACTGGAGGATTTCCGTCTGAATCGGGAGGCGGTTGCGGGGAGCAGTGGCTATGATCGAGAGGTCACGCGCGCCGAGCAGGGAGAAGTGCAGCGTGCGCGGTATCGGGGTGGCGGTCAACGCCAGCGTGTCCACCTGGGTCCGCGCCTGACGCAGTTTCTCCTTTGCTGCCACTCCGAACCGATGCTCTTCGTCAATGATCAGAAGCCCCAGGTTTTTGAACGCAACGTCTTTGGAAAGAAGACGATGGGTCCCCAGTACGATATCCAGCGTCCCGTTGCGGAGCCGTTCGAGAACTGCCGTTTGTTCTTTTTTCGTTTTGAAGCGGGAGAGGGCATCCACGGAAACGCCGTAGCGGTCCAGGCGGTCGCGGAAGGTATTGAGATGCTGAAGGGCCAGAATCGTTGTCGGGACCAGGAGTCCGACCTGCTTTCCGGCAAGCACGGCTTTGAACGCGGCCCGAACGGCTACCTCCGTCTTTCCGAATCCCACATCCCCGCAGATCAGACGATCCATGGGGGAGGACCCTTCCATGTCACGCTTTACTTCCACGGTCGCTTTGGCCTGGTCAAACGTGTCCTCGTACTGGAACGAGGCCTCGAGTTCCTGTTGCCATGGCGTATCGGGAGGGTAGGCATATCCTTCCAGGTGTTTCCGCCGGGCATAGAGGGAGATCAGATCGCGGGCGATGTCTTTGACACGCTTCTTGGTCCTGGCTTTCAGCCGGTCCCACTCGCCGCTCCCCAGCCGCTGCAGAACGGGAACGTGCCCGTCTTTGGACGAGTACTTCTGCAGCTTGTTGATGAAGCTGATGTTCACATAGAGCGTGTCATTCTCGGCGTAGAGAACGGACGCCACTTCCATTTCCACGTCCCGTACCCGGATGGTGCGCAGCCCCGCGAACTTGCCGATCCCAAAATCTTCATGGACAACAAAGTCTCCTTTCCGGAGTTGAAGCATTTCCTTTTCGGAGATTCCTTTGAACCGGGGGCGCCGGCGTTTCCCGTGGCGCTTGATCCGGCCGAAGGCCTGGTGCTCGGTGTAGAGAGCGATGCGCGGTTCCGAGAGAAGGAAACCCTCGTGGACAGCTTCGAGGGAGTATTCGATGCGAGTGAGATCCAGCGGGGGAGAGTCTTCGAGACTGGCGGCGGCCGTCGTAAGCAGTTCGCGCATCCTGTTCAGCTCTGACTGGCTGTCGCAGGTGAGTATGATGCGGCACCCTTCGGTCTGCCGCTGCGCCAGGTCGCGGGCCATCATCTGGATGCTGCCATTGAACGCCGGCTGGGACCGTCCGCCTGCATCCCATGCTGACCCGGAGGAGAGCGATCCGGCCATGTACACCTGCGGGAAGAGCGAAGAGAGTTCGTTCAGGCGTTCGCGCGTGTGGTAGCGTGTGGCGGCAGCAGCAGAGCT
>JADLEA010000491.1 GCA_020846365.1 Bacteroidota bacterium | reverse complement strand
GCTCTCGTGGATCACGTGCGGTGTACTCCTTCGGGAATCAGGGCTATGATCGGTTTCGCGTAGACCTCGATCTCGCGGGGGGAACGAATCGTGGTGTCAAGCAGCTCCGCTGCGGCCGCGGAAAGCAGCCCCAGCATGAGTCCCGCAATCATGCCGCCTGCGATGATGAGCGAGCGTTTCGGCTTGGTGGGCGCAGTGGGCACGCGTGCCGGATCGATAATGATGAATGCGTTTTCGGCGTTCCGGCCGAGCTCCCGTGCAATGCGGGCCTGCTCGAGCTTCACACGCATGTCATTATAGAGCTGCTGATAGAAGGAGTAATTGGATTCCGTCTCCTTGTCACGGGTTTCGGAGATCGAGGATTCGGTTATGACCTGGACCAGCTCGGACCGTGACTTCTGAATATCCGAGAGCCGGGCGGTCAGAACACTCAATTCTGATTGGAGCATGACCCGTGTGCGTTCCAGCAGCTCCAGTATCCGTGTTTCGAATCGTGCCACTTCCGGATGCTTCGGAGTGTAGCGCATGGTAACACTGTCGTAACCGGCCGTCAGGACGCGCAAATCCGTGGCATTGGGCACGTCCACCGCTTCGAGTTCTGACAGGGCGGCCCGTCCCCGCTCGGTACGGAACGCTTCAGGGAAGATCGCAATGTTCTTCATAGCCCGCTCCCGGTCCCGGATGCGTTCAGTCGTCTCCCGCACCCGCTCACTCAGAACGTCAAACCTGCTGGAGAAGGATGTGGAGCCGCCAGGAAGATCCTTTGCCCGCTGCCGCAGCAGCGAGACCACCGAGGCCTGAGTCTCGCCATATTTCTTTTCATATTCGCGGAGTTTGTTCTCAAAGAACTGGACGGTATACTCATTTCGCTGGAATTCGGCGCGCAACCGGGTCTGGATGAACATGTTCGCAAGCTGTGTCACGGCGCGTTGGGCGCGAACAGGGTCGGTGTCCGAAAAGAGCATCGTGAACGAATCAGACCCGCTCCGGTCCGTCCGGATGCTGGATTTCGTCCGGTCGATGAGCTCGTCCCAGGCCGCCTGAGTTTCCACCGTACTGCGCATGCCGAGACTGTCCAGGAGTGCCTCGATTGTTTGACGGCTATACACGATCTCGTTGAAGGTTCGCAGCCTGTCCTCCGAGGCGAGCTGAACGGCCATGGTGAAGCTGACGAGCGGATTGAGAATTTCATCCCGCTGGACCCAGATGGTTGTGCTGGATTCATACCGTCGGGGGAGGAGGTAGGCGCCGATCGCCGTAATGATGCTCACCACGAAAAAGGGCACTACAATCCACACTTTGCGCCGGCGTAGCGCGCCGAGGACAAGGTGCATGCTGAATTGAGGTGTGCGCAAGGAAATCTCCGGTAGTGTGACAAGGATCGCGGAGAGAGGTGCAACGTGTGTGCCAAGAGTGCCCTGCCGCCGATTCACCGCCGGTTCTGCCTAAAAACGACCTGTTGCCCTCATGATCACCACAACCGGGCCGAATCCTCTGCTTCCGGAAGGCACAGGTTTTTTTTCGAGTGTACCCGCTGGATACACTCCTGCCCGTTCTGGAACACGAGAATGGCGGAAACACGTGCAATATGCTTAGGCACGGTAGTTGCCTAGTCATGTCCGACCATGAACGCAGTTCGACAACTCATTCTACCTTCTTCCAGAACACCATGAAGAGTTTACGTATGCGCGACACGCTGCTGGCAGGTCTGGCGTCCCTGCTCCTCCTGGGATGCGGCTCCGACCAGCTCATCACTCAGGATATTATGTCGTGGTCCGCTGAACGAAAAAAGCAAAACGAAGAGTCGGAAGACTACGTTCTCCAGCCGGGCGATCAGGTGGAGATCGCGTTTGCCGACTATCCTGAATTCAACGTCACCACCGTGGTCCGCGAGCTGCAGCCGATAACGATTCCCCTCGTCGGAGACATTGAAGCGAACGGCATTACGCGCGGACAGCTGGTTGAACTCATCGTCAAGCGTCTTTCCGGCTATGTGACCACCACGGTCGTTCCCACGATCAAGATCAAGGGCGCGCTGGAGCAGAAGGTGATCGTGCTCGGCTCGGTGACGGGGCAGGGAACATACGCCGCGACAGCGCCTGTTTCGCCGTTCCAGGCGCTCGCGATGGCCGGAGGGCCCTCATCGAATGCGGACCTTCGCCATATTCGCGTCTTCCGCGGGGGAGACGCAGAATCGTCCGTCGAGATCGATCTCTCGGCGTCCCTGGCCAGCCTGCCCGGACATAAGGAAACCGTTCCCCTGGTGTATCCCGGAGACCTCATGTATGTCCCACGTGAGGAAAACGTCATACGGGATTTTGCGGATCTGCTGCGTGACGTCATTGTTCTGTTCGGCATCTTTGCGATCGTCCGATGAACTCCTTTTCCCGATATTGCATCGCCCTTTTTGCCGCGGCGGTGATCCAGCTTTTCCTGAGCGCCGCAGCGTATGCTCAGGCGCCGTTCTACTACACCGTGCGGCCGCAGGGACATGGCATGCGCAATGCCGCTTTGGCGGAGGCCTCGAGCGCAGACCCGTCAGATGTGACCAGCATGTTCTGGAACCCGGGAATTCTCTCGTTCCTGAGGGAGCAGTCGATCGTTGCGACGCACTCGGTGGACCTCAAAACCAGAACGAACTCCGAGCATGTCGCCGGATCGTTTATGGTGTACCGCGGAGTGACGCTGGCGGCTTCGGGATCGGTTTCTCACGGCGGAAAGCTGGAGCCGGAGAGCGGGCCGGTGGTGGAGCTGAAAGGATACGGTGCTGACATTGCGGGATCGTACGCGTTGATGCCAACGCTGAGTGTAGGGGGGCTTTTCGGTGTACGCAGTACAGATTTTGGCGGGACGACCGTCAACTACACCTGGGCGCACGTCGGGGTGTTCTACTACCCCTCGCCCGGGATTTCCTACGGCATGGCGTACCGCGTGACCCGCGGGCACACGTACTGGTATGCCAACCTCCAGAGCGGGGTACTTCGTGAGCCCGATCTGCTGCAGAACCTCGAGATCGGTGCGACGATGACGTATCCCAGCCTGGCGGAGAGGCCCATCGTTGTTCTTGCACTCACCACAGAGAAGAGTTTTCCCGGTGTTTCTCTGTTCAGCACCCAAGGAGGGTTGGAAGTGCTGCCTACACGCTTTCTCGCACTGCGCATCGGCTTCAAGGTCGGGACTTTGGAGCGGGTCGCGCGCTATGGGATTGGAGTTCAATTCGAAAGATTTCAGCTTGATTTCGCCGCCGGTCCGAGCCGGGCCGAGAACCGATTCTCCGGAGTATCGCTGACGGTGAAGCTATGATTGATCATCTCTCCCGGAATTCGCACCATCGTGCTCCGAACGACAAGAACGCCTCTCCTTTGGCGGGGAGAACACACCGTCACCCGGTCGAGTTCGCGTTTGAAACATCTGCCAATCCGTTGATGCAGGATGCGCTAACGACGATCAAACGGATCGCGGCGAGCCATGTCAATGTCCTGATCACGGGCGAACACGGAACCGGAAAAGAATGGGGGGCGAATATCATCCATAACGCCAGTCCCCGCGCGGGTGGCACCCTGATCACCGTGGAATGCGCGGCAATCCCCCCGGAAGAACTCGAACGGGAACTGTTCGGCCATGAGGCAATCACCTGGAAGGACGTGGACATCAGGCCGGGGGCATTCGAGACCTCGAGCGAGGGCACGCTTGTCCTGAACGAGATCGGACTTGTCCCGCAGCCGCTGCTGATGCGCATCGCCCGGGCCGCTGAGTACCAGAGCGTGCGCAGGATCGCAGGGGAGAATGATATCGCCATCAACACACGCCTGATTGCCACGATGAGCACCCCTCCTCACGCAGGCCCGATGAACGGGGGCCTTCCTGAAGAGGTGTTGCATCGTCTCAGTCCGATCCATGTGGAACTCGTCCCGCTGCGCAAGCGGCGGGAGGATATACCCTTCCTGGTCGAGGGATTCCTGTCGGAGATTCAGGTCCGCATGGGCTCGACACCCATCCGCATCTCGGAACAGGCGCTGGCCGCGTGCCTTCAGTTCGACTGGCCGGGAAATCTGCGTCATTTGCGCAACGCCATCGAATACGCGTCGGTCATGTGCAACGAATCCACGATCCTTCCGGAGCATCTTCCTGCGTACATGTCCGGTGGTGTGAGGAGAGGGTAGACCCGAATGAACACCATCTTCCATCTTGCGATTGCGTTCGCAGTGCCGCTGATGTTCACGCTGGCACTGACGCCCGCGGTGATCCGGCTGGCGCATCTGGTGGGTGCCATCGATCATCCGAATGCACGCAAGGCGCACACGGTGGCCATGCCCCGTCTGGGAGGCGTCGCCGTCAGCGCGGCGTTCGGGATCTCTCTGCTGCTGCTCTATTATTTGGACAACGTCCTCGCCTTTCCCTCCTGGGTCGAAGGCCCGCCCGGGATCATGCTGGGCATTGCGATGATCATGGTGGTCCTGCTCGGCGTCTGGGATGACATCCGGCAGATCCGGCCCTCGCAGAAATTCCTGGTGCAGCTCCTCCTGGCGTCGCTCGTGTACGCAGCCGGATTCCATGTCTCCGGCATCACCGACCCGTTCGGCGACGGAAAGCTCAACCTCGGCGCGTGGGATTATCTCGTGACGGTATTCTGGATCGTCGGCGTGACCAACGCGATCAATCTTATTGATGGGCTGGACGGGTTGGCGACGGGCGTGTCGGGGATTGCCCTGCTCACCATGTTTCCCATCGCGTTGCTGCAGAACGACGCCGGCACGGCAGTCGTGGCCCTGATCCTGGCAGGCGCCGTGTTTGGCTTCCTTCGGTACAACTTCAATCCGGCGCGCGTGTTCCTTGGAGATTCGGGCAGCCTCTTTCTGGGCTTCATGCTCGCGGTCCTTTCTCTCCAGAGCTCCACGAAGAGCACCACGGCCTTTGCGATTCTGGTGCCCATGGTTGCGCTAGGTCTTCCCATCATGGACACCTTGCTTTCCATGGCCCGCCGTCTCCTGCGGTCCTTCATGCATCATGGCAGCACGCATCAGCAGGAAGGGAAGAAGAAGGGGCGGTGGGGAGCGATGTTCCTTCCGGACCGCGGCCACATTCACCACCAGCTGCTCGCGCGGGGCTTCTCCCAGCGTCGCGTCGTGCTGCTGCTGTATACCGTCTCCTGCTGCCTCGGCATCGGGGCGTTCGCCATCACCATCGCGAACAACGCCGAGGCTTCCATCATCCTGCTCGTCGTGGGCATCGCCCTCGTCGTGGGCGTCCGGCAGCTCCGGTACAGGGAAATCGCGGTGCTCCGGAACGGCGTGTTCCTCCCGCTGTTCGATCTCAGGCTGCTCAACCGCAATGTGTTCCAGGTCTTCCTGGATATCGTCTTCATGATCTTTTCGTATGGCGCTGCTCATGTCATCCACGATGCCGTGGGGCATGCCAACGATATCCAGAGAGACCTCGTGTTAACGGTTGCACTCGTCTGTCTCGTCCAGTTTGTCGTATTCTGGATGCGCGGGACCTACCGCTTCACGATGCGGCAGTTCGGGCTCCCCGAGGCGCTCGCCCTGACAAAGACGGTGATTCTTGCGGTGACGCTGTGCGGTATCGCTTTCGCGCTCATCCCCACGAAGATAGAGCACGTAGACCTTACGACATTGATGCTGGATTTCTATATCCTCCTGACCTGCACCATCGGATCGCGCTTTTCGTTCCGCGTGCTCCACCATTTCTTCCGGAAAGGCCGGAGCGGAACGAGGAAGGTCCTTATTTACGGCGCCGACCGGGAAGGGGCCTTCGCGCTCCAGCGCATGCTGGACTCCGACGCTGAATACTTCTCTCCGGCCGGGTTCATGGATGACAGGCCGAGCATGGAAGGGCGCTACGTGAATGGGTATCAGGTGTTCGGCGGCCACTGGATTCTGGAACGCCTGGTTCGCTCCCGGGGCATCCACGAACTCCTGCTCTCCAGCGACGATATCAAACCGGAGATTCTCCGACGGCTCCTGGCCAAATCCCAGAGCCTCGGCCTCACGGTACGCCGGCTGAACATCAGGTTTGACGAAGTGCTTTCACCGAAGGTGGACGGCGTCTTCGCCGGCATGCCGTTCCGGGTGGGCGAGGAATCAGTCAACGGCAGGATACATCTCAGACACTAATGTTCTTTCACAAGCGATAGGATCCTTATGTACATCCTCGGCATTTCCTGTTTCTATCACGACTCGGCCGCTGCCCTTGTCAAGGACGGCAAGATCATCGCTGCCGCACAGGAAGAACGTTTCACGCGCAAACGCCACGACTTCAACTTCCCCAAGGAAGCAATTGCATTTTGCTTGCGGGAAGCGGGGATCACCGCGAAGGATCTGTCGTACGTGGTCTTCTATGACAAACCGCTCCTGAAATTCGAGCGGATCATGGAGACGTACCTGGCGACTGCTCCCAAGGGGATCCAGTCTTTCCTGATGGCTCTCCCTCTCTGGTTGAAAGAAAAGCTCTGGATACCCTCGCTGATCACGGAGAACCTGGGAGAGAACATTCCGCTGCTCTACACCGAGCACCACGAATCCCACGCGGCGTCAGCGTTCTATCCGTCACCCTTTGAGCATGCGGCCTTCCTCACCATGGACGGCGTGGGGGAATGGGCGACGACGAG
>JADLEA010000490.1 GCA_020846365.1 Bacteroidota bacterium | reverse complement strand
GGAAGTTTCTGGACATCGTTCTCTGTCAGACCAGCCCGCGGTATCTCGAGGACCTTCAGGAGTACCGGAGGATTCTCCGTCAGAGGAACCGTTTTCTCCTGGACGCGAGGCTGCACGGCGCGTACTCCGCTCCCGCCCTGGCAGCGTGGACGGATGGTCTGACGCAGTACGGGGTCAGGATCATGCAGAAGCGCCTCCAGTTTGTGGGGAGTGTGTGTGACTGGTTCGCCTCATCGTATGAAGAGATTGCGGGCATTGCGGAGCCGGTCTCGTTGAGCTATGTCACCGTGAAGGGGGTGCATCCGGGAAGCACGGAGGCGGAGATTGCCGCAGCGTTCGGGGAACAGCTTGCCGCGCACCAGAGTGCGGAAGTGAAGCGCGGTGCAACACTCGTTGGGCCGCATCGCGACGATCTCGAGTTCGTGCTGAGATCGCGCAATGCGCAGGACTTTGCGTCGCAGGGTGAGCACAAGACGCTCCTGATCGCGCTCAAGCTTGCCGAACAGCGTTACGTGTGCGAGGTGCGCCGGGAAACACCGATCTTGTTGCTGGATGATGTGTTTGCGGAGCTTGACAGCGAGCGCGCCTCGCGGGTGTTGAAACGATTGGAGAGGATCGGGCAGGCCGTGTTGACCACGACGGATGCAGGGTTGCTTCCGCGGGGCATCGGAGGGAAGTCGTCTCATCGGAGGTTTTTCATTGAACGCGGGACCTGCGCCGCGGAAATATCGTAGAAGCGGCGGAAAGAAGAAGACCCCCAAAGGGATTGCCCAGGCAATCGCGGAGTTTGCGGCGGCGCTGGGCATCGACCAGACGCTGCGGCGTTACGCGGTGATCACCGGCTGGGAAGAAACCGTGGGAGAGCAGATTGCGCGCGTCACGCGCCCTCAGCGCATCGAGAACGGCGTACTCTATGTGAGCGTTACCACCGCCCCCTGGAGAGCGGAGCTGTCGCTGAAGAGAATGGAGATTATCGAGCGGCTGAACAAAGCCGCGGGATCCAGGGTGATCAAGGATATTCGCTTTCGATAGGAACCGGAAGGAGCAGGTAAGACCAGTATGGCGAAGCAGAAGAAGGAACAGAAAAAAGCCGCGGTGCAAAAGGCGGAGACATCAGGGAACGGACACCGCAATGGAGCCGAAGCCCACGCGTATACTGCGGAAGATATCACCGTCCTGAAAGGTCTTGAAGCCGTACGCCGGCGTCCCGCTATGTACATCGGCGACGTCAGCACCCGCGGCCTGCACCACCTGGTCTATGAAGTCGTGGACAATTCCATTGACGAAGCCCTTGCAGGATTTGCCCGCTCGATCGAGGTGTACCTCAACAAAGACGGCTCCGTGAGCGTGTTGGATGATGGCCGGGGGATCCCGACGGACATGCACAAGCAGGAGAAACGCTCGGCGCTGGAAGTGGTTATGACCGTTCTCCATGCCGGAGGAAAGTTCGATAAGAACACCTATAAAGTCTCGGGCGGGTTGCACGGCGTCGGCGTGTCGGTGGTCAACGCCCTCAGCGAATGGCTTCAGGCCGAGGTGTACCGCGACGGCAAGGTGTGGTTCCAGAAGTACGAGCGAGGCGATCCGGTCGCGCCTGCGAAGATCACAGGCAAAGCTGACGAGGGAAAAACCGGCACGCGCATCACGTTCATGCCTGACGGTCAGATCTTCAAGAACCGCGTCTTTAAATTTGAGACGATCGCGGAGCGGCTCCGGGAACTCGCGTTCCTTAACTCGGAAGTGACCCTCCGGATCATCGACCGGCGCAACAAGACGGAGCAGGAAGAAACATTCCGCTTCGAAGGCGGCTTGGTCGAGTTCGTGCGGTATATCGACGCGACGCGTCCGGCGCTCATTCGCAAGCCATTCTCTGCGCGCGGATCGGACAAGGATGAAAACGGCCGGCCTGTCGAGGTCGAGGCCGCGTTTCAGTATAACGACGAGTACAGCGAGAACATCTTCACGTATGTCAACAACATCAACACGCATGAAGGCGGCACGCATCTCGTCGGGTTCCGCACGGCGCTGACCCGGTCCCTGAATGCCTATGCGTACAAAAACGGCATTCTGAAGGAAGGAGGGATCGTCCTGTCGGGCGATGATTTCCGGGAGGGATTCACCGGCGTCATCAGCGTGAAAGTCCCCGAGCCGCAATTCGAAGGGCAGACGAAGACGAAGCTCGGGAACAGCGAAGTCAAGAGCATCGTCGAATCGGTGATCGGTCCTGCGCTCGCCTCCTGGCTTGAAGAGAATTCGCCCGATGCGAAGAGAATTCTGGACAAGGCGATGCGTGCGGCGGAAGCGCGCGAAGCAGCCCGGAAAGCCCGGGACCTCACACGGCGAAAGAACGCACTCTCCGGGGGCGGACTTCCGGGGAAACTGGCCGATTGCTCCATCAATGACCCGGAGCACTGCGAGCTGTACCTGGTGGAGGGCGATTCGGCCGGAGGCAGCGCAAAGCAGGGACGCGACAGACGTTTCCAGGCCATCCTTCCCCTCAAAGGAAAGATCCTGAACGTGGAAAAAGCGCGGCTGCACAAAATCCTTGAGAATGAGGAAATCCGGAACATCTTCACGGCGATCGGCACGGGTGTGGGGGAAGAGTTCGATCCGGAGAAAGTGCGCTATGGAAAAATCATCCTGATGTGCGATGCTGACGTGGACGGTTCGCATATCCGTACCCTGCTCCTGACGCTGCTGTACAGGCACATGAAGGCCCTGATCGAGCTTGGCCATGTGTTTATCGCGCAGCCGCCGCTCTACAAGGTCAAGAAGGGGAAACAGGAGTTCTATGCGTATGACGAAGAAGAGCGCGATGAGATTGTGAAGCGGATCAAGACCGAGAAGGGCAAGAAGGCCGAAGAAGCTGCCGGCCCGGCTGCCGAAGAACAACATGAAGAAGGCGCCGTGGTGATCGGCAACGGCATAGGCATCTCACGCTTCAAAGGACTCGGGGAGATGAACCCGGAACAGCTCTGGTCCACCACGATGAACCCCGACACGCGCACGATCCTGCAGGTCAGCATCGAGAACGCGGCCGATGCGGACCGGACGTTTTCCATGTTGATGGGTGATGACGTGGAGCCGCGGCGCGCCTTCATAGAGAAGAATGCGAAATACGTTCGTAATCTGGACGTCTAATACACCTTCGAAGAGATTTTCCGTATGGCAACTCTTAGCGAGAAAATAGTTCCTGTTGACATTGAAGAGGAAATGCGCGGGTCCTACATCGACTATTCGATGTCGGTCATTGTGGCGCGTGCGCTCCCGGATGTGCGGGACGGCTTGAAGCCCGTTCACCGGCGCGTGCTGTTCGGCATGCAGGAACTCGGCCTGGCGGCCAACCGGCCCTACAAGAAATCGGCGCGCATCGTCGGCGAGGTGCTCGGCAAGTATCATCCACACGGCGATGCCGCGGTGTATGATACGATGGTCCGCATGGCGCAGGATTTTTCGATGCGCTATCCCCTGGTGGACGGCCAGGGGAACTTCGGCTCGGTGGACGGCGACTCCGCGGCGGCCATGCGGTACACCGAAGCCCGCCTGGAGCGCCTTGCCGAGGAGATGCTGCGCGACCTGGAGAAGAACACCGTCGATTTCGTCCCGAACTTCGACGATACGCTCCGTGAACCGTCGGTCATGCCGGCGATGGTGCCCAACCTCCTGATCAACGGCACCAGCGGCATTGCCGTTGGTATGGCAACCAACATCCCTCCGCATAACCTCAGCGAGGTCATTGACGGCTGCATCGCGCTCATCAAGGACGAGAACCTGGACAATGAACGGCTGATGAAGCTGGTCAAAGCCCCGGATTTTCCGACGGGCGGCATCATCTACGGCTATGAGGGCGTCAAGAGCGCGTACACCACGGGACGCGGACGGATCGTGGTGAGGGCCCGTGCCACCATCGAGACCGCGAAGAATGACCGGCAGAGCATCGTCGTGACCGAGATTCCCTATCAGGTGAACAAAGCCAACCTGATTGAGAAGATCGCCGACATGGTGAACGAGAAAAAGCTCGAGGATATCGCCGACATCCGGGACGAATCCGACCGGGACGGTCTCCGCATCGTCATCGACCTGCGGCGGGATGCGAACGCGGAAGTCATCCTCAATAATCTCTACAAGCATACCCAGATGCAGACCACCTTCGGCGTCATCATGCTGGCCCTGGTCGACGGCCGGCCGAAGGTCCTTACGCTCAAAGAGATGATGCAACACTTCATTGCGCACCGCAATGAAGTCATCGTGCGGCGCTCGCAGTTCGAACTGGATGAGGCGGAGAAGCGCGCGCATATCCTCGAGGGCTATATCATCGCCCTGGACAACATCGACGCGATCATCAAGCTGATCAAGGCTTCCCGTGACGTCGAGACGGCGAAAACCGGCCTGATGAAGAAATTCAAGCTCTCGGAAATTCAGGCCAAGGCCATCCTGGACATGCGCCTCCAACGTCTGACCGGTCTGGAACGGAAGAAGATCGAGGACGAGTACCGCGAGACCATCAAGCTCATCGAGCGGCTGCGGGCAATCCTGAAGAGCAAACAGTTGCAGATGCAGATCATCCGCGAAGAGCTCCAGCAGATCAAAGAGAAGTACGGCGACGAACGTCGCACGGAGATCGTGTACAAGGCGGAAGAGTTCAGCATCGAGGACATGATCGCCGAAGAGCAGGTGGTGATCACGATCAGCCACAGCGGCTATATCAAACGCTCGCCCGTCAGCGGGTACCGCCGGCAGTCGCGCGGGGGGCGCGGGAGCAGCGGCGCCTCGACCAAGGAAGACGACTTTATCGAGGCGATGTTCATTGCCTCGACGCATGAGTATATCCTCCTCTTTACCGACAAGGGCCGCTGCTACTGGCTGAAGGTGTTCGAGATCCCCGAGGGAGGAAGGGCGGCCCGGGGCAAGTCCATCGCGAACCTGGTCTCAAAAGAAACCGGCGAAACCATCGTCTCCTATGTGGCGGTCAAGACCTTCGATGCACCGCTGAATGTGCTGCTGGTGACGCAAAAAGGAAACATCAAGAAGTCCCTCCTCTCGGAATTCAGCAACCCCCGGAAGAGCGGCATCGTGGCCATCGGGCTTTCCAAAGGGGACAACCTCATCGACGTCCATCTCACGGACGGAAAACAGGATGTCGTCATCGGCACAGCCGACGGGATGGCGGTTCGCTTCCCCGAACAGGAGGTCCGAACCATGGGCCGGGCTGCGGGCGGAGTGCGGGCCATCCGGCTGGGAAAGAACGACCGCGTCGTGGGTGCCGTGGTACTTCGCCGATCCGGCACGACAATTCTCGTGGCTACCGAAAAGGGCTTCGGGAAGAGGAGCGAAACCGATGAGTACCGTATCAGTCACCGCGGCGGGAAAGGCATCTTCACGGTGAAAACCACCGAGAAGACGGGCCGCATGGTCGCCATCAAGGAAGTCAAAGAGAAAGACGATGTCGTGATCGTGACCGATCGCGGCGTGCTCATCCGCCAGCATGCCAGCGATATCCGCGTTGCAGGCCGGAATACCCAGGGCGTGCGCCTGATCAAGCTGGATGCCGGTGACGCGGTATCCGACGTTGCGTCAGTGCCGTCCGATGAAGACGACGCCATCGAGAGCAACGGCGGCACCAAATCCGGAAACGGGGACAACGGTGGATCGCAGGGAAGCCTGTTCGACGGAGACGAAAAAAAAACTCCACTGAAGGGGAAGGCGAAAGCGAAGACCGCTAGCGCACCTCCGGCTGATGCGAAATCGGCGAAGAGGTCTGAGATCGCAAAACACGAGGCCGGGAAGGCCAGCGATACGCACGCAGGGCAGAAGACGACGGGGAAGGCTCTCGCCAGGAAGCCTGACCTGGTGAAACCCGGGGCCGCTCAGGCCGCGCCGAAGCCCGCGGGGAAAGCTGCGGCAGTGCGTCCGGGAACCGGCGCTCAAAAGGGAGCTGCAAAGCATGTAAAAACCCCGAAGAAGCCGGCAGCCAGGAAGAAACCCAAAGGCCGGCGCTAGATCATTCCGCTTCGTTTGCGAATGACCCATTCCGCCGCCAGCAGCAACACGATGAGCGCCGCGTACCAGGGCCAGCTCCGGAAGTGGATCTCCCGTGCGGAGGTGGTGATCTGAGGGACAAAGGATGGCTCGCGCGTCAGCAGGGAGTCCAACCGGTCCACCGACTCCGGCCGAAGGTACGCCCCGCCCGTCGAACGTGCCAGCCGGCCAAGCGCGTCCACATCCAGGCGCGTGTTGAGGAACTCCACCGCTGTTCCGCTCACCTGAACCCGCCCGCTGTCACTGCCCGAAACCACGCCTGCCTTCGATGCAGAAACCCGATACCTTGCCTCGCCGTCGGTGTGCAGACCCGGGGTTTCTCCCTCGTACCGCCCATTCCCCCTCGGTAGCAACAGGCCTTCGAGAGTCTGTCCCCCTTTCTGTACGATCACGCGAACCTCCGCATCATCCACCGGTTGCTGTCTGGCGTCGTAGACTTCCGCGCGGAAACCCAGAGGTTCCCCTTGAGCGAAGGAATCCTTTACCGGACGGGCGATGACAGGTCCCGATTCCACCGGGGCCGTCAGCCAGTGCACCGCATTGGAGAGGAAGGCGGAAAAGAATTTCTCCGTCGAGGGGGATCGTTGAGCCATCAACCGCCATCGCCAGATACCGTGCAACGCAAACGCCAGCACGCGCTGTTGGTTCACGCTGCGTGAGAGAATGACAGGAGCTGGCGAGGGTTGTCCGGGAACACGCGCGGTAGCATGAATGACGGCATCGGGACGAACCTGCAGCGTGAAGCGCAGGCTGAACACCGGCGGGAGCGCGGACCACGGATCTTCGCCTTCGCGGTACCCTGGCGTGAGCACAGGCATCGATCGCTCTACCTGGGTCGGTTGTACGGTCACTTCGACCTCTGACGAAGAAGAACCCTGCACCGCACACGGCAGGATGGATTTCCAATGGCCGAGCCTCGACTCGTCTGTGGTCTTCGCGAACTGGATCAGGAGAGGCAGCCGGCGGCTCTCCGCTGTCGAAAAGAGCATTTCTGCAACTGCCGGGACTGTTGCACGGGATGGAAAGCCGAGAAATATCAGGCAGTCGGCGGAGTCCACAAGCTGGGGCCGGAGAGCACCTTCGTAGAAGGTACCGGACGGAGTCTGGGTAAACGCCTGAACGGCAAACTGGTCCACCTCGCTCAGTGTTTGCCGGATGACGGCCACGTCAGGTGACGGAGCGCCAGCGAGGATAAGGATGCGCAACTTGCTCTTCCGGATACGCGTGCTGAATGTCCGCCGGTTGTTCTTCTCCGTGAGTTCTCCGGGCAGGGAGGAGACATGGATCGTATAAGAGCGTACTCCCTCGCCTTCAGGAACGTAGGAAAGCCCGACGGCATGCTCCCGGGTTCCCTCCTGGAGCTCGACCTGCGAACGGTCCAGGATTGTGGAGCCATCCGAAAGCGTAACATCCACCTTCCGGCCGGCGAATCCGGTGCTTTTGATGACGACATCCACGGGCGAAGGTATTCCGCTGTACACCACGGCATTGGAAGAGACAGCCGTGATTGCCACGTCGCGTTGTTCGGTCGTGTCGCCGATCCCTACCGTGAAGACAGGAGTGCCATACCCTTCGGCTCCATACAGGGGATTCTGGCCGACGGTGAAAACGCCATCGGTGAGGATCACGAGCGCATCGGATGTGCCAGGGCCGGCACTCGCGAGCTGCGACCGGATCGCCGCCGCGATGTCCGTGCCGTCGTCTGAAAAGGAGAGCATGGAAAGACTATCGGGCGTGACCGCACGTGCACGAACGCCGAACGCCACATAGCGTATGTCGGCATATTCTGCGATGCGGCGAAACACGGGTGCATCAAGCACCGATCGAACCGTCGCAGGCCGTGCCCCCAGGGCGTCTGTGATGGAGATGCTTTTGCTGTTATCGATCAGCACGGTGAGCACCGGGGGATGGGTTGTGGTGCTGAGGATGCGAATGACCGGTTCGAGCAGGAGGAGGAGGAGCGTGATGAGCACAGTTCCCCTCAGGATGAGGAGGATGCGCCGGCGGAGCGTTGAAATCGGGGGAAGGGTTCTTCGGTAATAGAGATATGCCAGGAGAGCAGCGGCGCCGATTGCAAGCAGCGCAAAGAGCGGAGACGCGCCGAGCCGGAGGTCAACCTGCGGCATACATGTCAGGAGAGTTCGCGCACAAGCCGATCAACGATTTCGATGGCCGTCACGCCGTCGGCTTCGGCCGTGAAGTTCGTGACCAGCCGGTGCCGCAAGGTCGGACCGGCAAGGGCTCGCACATCATCGATATCGGGTGTATGGCGTCCGGTCAGGAGTGCACGGGTTTTGGCCCCGAGGATAAGGTACTGTGATGCCCGGGGTCCGGCTCCCCAGCGGATCCAGTCTTTGACGAACTGAGGAGTGTGTGTTGCCTGCGGCCGGCTGGCACGGACCAGGCGAACGGCATACTGCAGTACGTTGTCAGCGACCGGCACCCGGCGCACGAGGTCCTGAAAAGCGCCGATCTGCGCACCCGTCAGCACGTGCCGTGGATCCGGCGCGTGCAGACTGGTGGTGGACTTGACAATCTGCACTTCTTCCTCCGGCAGCGGATAGTCCAGCCAGAGATTGAACATGAACCTGTCCAGTTGTGCCTCTGGAAGCGGGTACGTGCCTTCCTGTTCGATGGGGTTCTGCGTGGCCAGCACGAAGAACGGTTCGGCGAGGGCATAGGTGGTGCCTGCCGCGGTCACCCGGTGCTCCTGCATCGCTTCCAGCAATGCCGCTTGCGTCTTGGGAGGTGTGCGGTTGATCTCATCGGCGAGGACGATGTTTGCGAAGACCGGTCCGTGGACAAACCGGAACGACTTGGAACCGGTGCCCGGCTTGTCTTCGATAATCTCCGTCCCCGTGATATCGCTGGGCATCAAATCCGGGGTGAACTGAATCCGGTTGAACTTCAGATCGAGTACCTGGGCGAGCGTACGGATCAGCAGGGTTTTTGCCAGGCCCGGGACGCCGACCAGGAGGCAGTGGCCGCGGGAGAGGAGGGCGACGAGCATGTGCTCGACGACGGCGTCCTGACCGATAATGACTTTGGCAATCTCGGTGCGCAGGGCGTCGTACGCCTCTTTCAGGTGCTGTGCCTCTTCGACATCATACGGAGCCGCAGGATGTGTGGATCGTGCTGACACAGATTCCGTCCTTTGCAGTTAAGGGTAGATCTTCCAGTAGATCCCGCTGCGGAGTTCGTCAAGCCACGCCTGGTAATCTCTCGTGCGTTTGTAGTTCAGGGCGATCTGTTCGAGTTTGTGATAGTCCTGCTCGAGCGTCATCGTGTGTGCCGGGATGCGCTTGCGCATCTGCACGATGTGGTACCCGTAGGAGCTCCCTACCGGGAGCCGTGCAGGGGCGCTGATCTCACCTGCCTGAAGGGGGGACACGGTGGCGTACCAGCTCTTGTCGAGCTGGTCAAGCTCCAGCGTGCCGAGGGTCCCGCCGATGAGGTTGGTTTCCTTGTCTTCGGAGAATTTCTTTGCGAGTTCGGCGAAGTTGTCGCCGGCCAGGATCCGTTGCCTGAGCGAATCGAGCAGGCGGATGGTCGTCGAATCTCCTTCTTCCGTGAGGTGGATGCGTTTCAGAATGTGGCGCGCACGCACGGCATCGCCGCGGCGTTCCATCAGCTGAATCAGGTGCATGCCCAGCTCGGTTTCAACGATGCCCGAGGTCTGGCCTTCGTCAAGGCTGAAGACGGCGCTCTCGAATTCCTTGACGAACTGGCCGCGCCGGACAAGCCCCAGGTTGCCCCCCTGGGGAGCGGAACCGGGATCGTCGGAGTGGCGTTGCGCGAGCTCCCCGAAATCCACGCCTGCTGCAATGCTGTCCAGAAGCTTCTGCATGAGGGCCCGTGCTTCGGTCCTCTCCACGTCGCCGAACTTCGGCCTGACAAAGATGTGCGCAAGCTCCACTTCCTCAGGCACCCTGGGGAGGCTGTCGCGGTAGGTCTTGTAAAACTCCTCGACTTCGAAGCGGCCGATTTGCGAGGAACCGAAGCGCTGCTGCTGGAGCTTCTGTGCGAGCAGGTTCTTCCGCATTTCGTCCCTGTACTCTCGCTTGATACGGCTCAGCGGCATGCCGTAGACCTCTTCCAGGCGCGCCTCGGAACCAACCTGTTGAATGCGGGATTGAATGGC
>JADLEA010000489.1 GCA_020846365.1 Bacteroidota bacterium | reverse complement strand
GATTCTATCTCTTTCAGGAAGGCGTCGTCCACTTCATCCGTTCCTCTCTTGCCCTTCGTGCCTTCAACAAATTTGTCAAATGTCCCCTTCCATATCGCCTCTCGCGAGAAGACTGAGTATATATCTTCCCATTGCGACGCGTATTCTTTGAAGGGACGCCTGGCGGAAGCGCGGCACTCTCTGAAACGAGAGGCGGCCACTCTCCGCCCAGGTGCCAGAGCCATCGAAGAAAACGGAACCGTCATGATTCCCCTCACCGGTCCGCCAGGCGTGCGTTTTGCTTTAGGCTCCACTTTCGTGGAGGAACTGAAGAAGGACTGCGTTCACGGCGCCGATGCGCTGCGACCAGAACATGAGCGAGAGCATCCCGCCACGGACTTCTATCACGGGCTGCTCAAAGACGGTGACGACATTTTCCTCTTCAGTGCTCTTGGCCATCTCGATTGTGATGGCAAGCGTTGTCGGATTGATCGACACTTTGAACCGGTGTTCGTTAGGAAGCTCACAGATCTTGAGCGTGAAGGGGACGGCGAGCGAACCGATCTGGACGCTTCCATGCACGTCCTGGTCGTCCCTGCACAGGAGCATGCGGTTATAGACGATCTCTTTGCCGCCGATGCGAAGATGCTCCGGCATTTCGGTTTCCTTCCGGGAAGATAGAGGTGGGAGATTCCCTGTTCAATTGTAACGAATCGAGTTCAATCTGTCAAGAACTCCAGTCGTTCCGGGGAGAAGAGCTCATGCAAGTAACTCAAGAGGAAAACCTCATCCGCCTTGTTCACGATTTGGCTAGACAAATCAATGATGTAAGCTCCGTGCTCGAGGCCGAGTGCGGCCCGGTCGTAACATACGAGCATCCGGAATCTTCGGCACTAGGTGAGATCTTGAAGCCGCGCTTTAGTCGAGGGCCTCTGATAACGCAAACACACGGGTTACACTCAGAAGTTTCCACTCCTGAAACAGTCCTGGGAGGCGCCTCATGATCGAAATCGGGCGGGATGGTGAGTACGCCACACGGGCGTTTGCCTGTGTCACGGTGCTCGACCGGCTGGTCAGCGAAGCAAACACGACGGAGCTCCGCCTGGATATCGAGCTTGAAGGGATCCGCATGTAGGTTGCCTCTGAAAGACCCCACTGGTCTCACCGTACGTCATCCGGTCGGCCAAGCCAAAGGAGAGTCCAGTCGGACAATTTCCTCCGGATACTCAAGAAACACCATCATGAGTAGAACATCAGGCCCGATGACTCAACTCTACTACGCCCTACTGTTCTTCCTTGCCGCGGCATTCTGGATCGTCATCGGACTCGATATTCACGCAGACATCAGATGAGCAAGTACAAACTCAAAAAAGGGACGCTATGGGTAAGCATTCGAGCAAGGCCCAATTGCACCAGAAGATGCTTTCAGACAAGCAGCCCTCCAGGTCGTCGAGCCGTGGATGAGCGATCGACTGGGGTTCTGCTGGAAGCCACTAGCATCCTGAGCAAGAAGATAGAGAGCTTGTTCGACATCCTCCGGGGAATCCAAGATCAAGGTGTATTTCTCAGCGTAGGATCATACATCAAACGCCAGCCGACATGCCTTGAATTCGTCGGAAAGGACTGGGCATCCAACACCCGACCCCGCGCATCGTCAGGGTGGGCACCATGTTCACCCCGAAGCTGTGCTCCAATGGGGGTCCCGAAGAGTCAATGGCCGATGAAAGAGCGCTCTGAGGCCCCCCCATACTTTGATCAGAGTAGAACAAGCCGCCAGTTTGAAACGCACGAGCACGAGGATGAGCCGGCGATTCCTATCCATCACGACACTTGCACCAGAGATAGGATCTAATATACGATTGCTCGTTTGCAGCATTGAAGACGTGCAGAGGCAATGGTTGCGTATTCCCCTCAAAACAGTCGGTCCTTCCAGCCCCTCGCCAGCATGTCGAGCACATCCACCTGGAGAATGCCCAGACAATCAGTTCATGTGAGTTGAATCAACTCGGCTCTATTGGCGCATCTCAACGGAGTGAGCTCACATAGAACCTCAGATAGGCAGTCGAGCCACTTTTGAAGTCGACAGGTGATCGTGTGCAAGCAGAGAACATCTACGGTGGACTGTCGCACAAGTTAATGAGATCTGCAACATCGGCCGTTGCCAGACACATGCAAGTGTCTGCAGCTCCGTAATAGATCTTCACTTCACCGGAATCTTCCAGGATAATTCCCGTCGGGAAAACCACGAAATTCCTGTAGCCATTCGCCGTCTCATATGGCGCCTCTGGTGCAATGAGAGGTCTCTTGCTCATTGCCACAATCTTTCGGGGATCGTCGTTGTCTAGAAGCATGATCCCCGCGCAGTACCTCTTCTTCCAACTCTTTTCATACCCACGCCGCTGACGGGTCTCATCGAAGTCGGATGCATGGAATATGGTGAGCCACCCGGCGCTTGTCTTTATCGGGGGAGGACCAGCCCCGACCTTCTGATTCGCAAATGGAACGTGCTCCACCCCGAGCAGCAATTCCGAATTCCCCCAGTGCACTAGGTCTGGCGAATCCGATATCCATATGTCGAATCGTTCCGGATATCCTGGCCTTCCATAGATAGGAAACGGACGTTCCAAGCGAAAATAGTTGCCGTTGAATCTTTTCTCAAACAAGACGAAGTTCCTGTTCTCGGGGGCGGAGATCGAGACGACCTCGAACTTCTGGAAGTCGTCGGTCACTACGATGCCACCTCGCACGCCGTGCCGCGTGTCGATACCAAGCGTAATATAGCATCGGCCATCCATAACAGTTATCCGCGGGTCATAGGAGTTGAGAATTTCTTCATTGTGGATGTCGAAGCACGGCTTCGGGCGGGGAGTCCAATGAAGGCCGTCGTCGCTTGTTGCCAATCCGAGATGAACCCCCTCGCTCACCGTAAACTCGTCCAGCCTGATGTCATTGCGAAAGAGCATAACGTATTTGCCCTGGTATTTCGCAACGCCTGCGTTGAGCACCAGGTCAGTCCTGTACGGGACATCCTGTGCTTTTAGTACGGGGTTCCCCGAAAAGCGTGTGATTGCCTTGCTTGAGGTAAGTTCTCCTACGATTGGCTCCTCAAAGAATTTCATTGAACAGTTCCTTTGATCGTGTGGGGATTCTTAATACCAACGTATACGGCTGAGAGTGCTGAGTTACTTATTGGCCTGTCTTCTCAGCCTCGATTTCATACCGTAGTAGAACGGCAAGCCAGACAGCACAATCGCGGTACCGATGCCGGATTCCAGTGGGGCTCGCATGAGTGTATTCACGACAACGACCATCGAAAGCAGGATGAACAGTGCCGGCGTTGCCGGATATCCCCATGCGCGATACGGCCGTGGAGCATCGGGATATTTCTTCCGAAGGACATAAATGCAGTACACCGCTAGGGCCAGGAACAGCCAGTCCATGAAGACCACATAATTCATGATTTGCTGGAAGGTTTCACTTGCCAGCACGATGACTGATGCCCAGACAGCCTGGAACACAAGGGCAATATGAGGGGTCTTGAAGCGCGGGTGGACGCAAGCCAACTGCGGGAGAAAGAGCCCATCTTTCGACATTGCGTAATACACCCTGGGGGAGACCATAATAATGGCGTTCGTAATGCCAAAGGAGGAGATCATGATCAGCAACGCCACAAAAGATCCGCCAAGCCTCCCCCAGAGCCCCTCCATCGTATCAGAAGCAACGAGCTGCGATCCCGCCATGGCGGGAACGCCCAGAACGTTGATGTATACCATATTCGTGAGCATATAAATCACGATGACAATTGCTACACCGATGATCAGCGATATAGGTAGGTTTCGGCGGGGGTTCTTCATCTCCCCAGCGATGAACCCGATGTTTTGCCATCCTCCATACGTAAAGAGAGCCGAAACAAGGGCGAACATGAACGTGCTCACCCAAACCAGATTCAATTCGGTTCCTTCCGGAATCAGCGGTAGGAAGTATTCCCGGTGCAGGGAGGCGAAGAGAAGTCCTGCCACTATCAGTACAACGAGAGCGATGACTTTAAGCCCCGTGAAAACATTGAGGACCACACTACCCGCCTTTACGCCGACATAGTTCACCCCGGTCAGCCCCAAGATCGTTGCGATCGCAATGGATTTGATCAGCCACGGACTCATCGGCACAAAATAGCTGAGATAGGTGACAAAGGTGATGGAAACGAAGGCGATCGATCCAGAAGCGATCACCAGCAAAATTGTCCACCCGTACAGGAACCCACCGAGATCCCCGATCCCTTCCCGGAGATAAACGTAGTGTCCTCCTGCGCGGGGCATCAGGGCGCCAAGCTCGGCATATGAAAGTGCACCAGTCAGGGCCAGGAGTCCGCCGACCAACCAAACGAGGAGATGAATCCCTCCGGTTTGTGGGAGTATTGTTGCGGCCACGACTGCCGGGGCTATGAAGATCCCGCTCCCGATTGAGTTCCCGATGACGACATTGATGCCGTCAAAGAGGCCCAGTTCTCGCCGAAAATCCGTCTGCGACGAGGTAAGACGTTCAACATCGCCCTGCCCGGCGTCAATTGGATCTGCGTGTTCCATCATTTTCCCTTGTTAGTGCCGGTCGCCCCGCAAGATGCCATCAAGAATGCGCCGCTGGCGTTCTGTCGGATGATCTACTTCGTCTATGTACGATTTCACGATCGAGCGCTGGCCTATCTGCAGCACAGCTTCAGCGTCGGTACCTCCACGACGGTAACGAATTCTGAGCGTGTCCCCCGTTGTCAATCTGCTCTTGAAGCTCGCCAGATCCTGACGATTCTTTGCAACAAACCCATTGAGAGCAAGAACAAGATCCCCTGAACGCAATCCTGACCTGGCAGCCAACCCACCCTCGTCAACGCCGACAAGCTTGACGGTGGCCTGCAGTGACCAGAAGAGATCGCATCCAATGTCGGGAATAGACCGGGTGGTTTTCTTCCATTGGAGACCGGCAGCCGCGAATAGCGTATCGTAAGGAAACGGGTCATAACCGGCAATATGTCGATCAAAGAACGGCACCAGATCCCTCTGGGCAACGGCCGAACAGATGGCCCCCAACCCGCTTTCTTCATACCCCCGTTCGGATTCTCCGTACCACACGTTCATGAACCGCATGACATCATCCAGCGAAGACCGATTGTCGGTGGCATCCCGGAGCTTGAGGTCAATCATCCAGCCCGGCAAAAGCCATACACCCAGACCCCTGCGTACCTCTTCGTCCCAGATATACCAGCCAATATCCTCCCAACTGAGCTGACGGTGCACCCTGTTGTTTTCGTACTGATCCAGAATCTCCGCAAGGCTTTTATAGACCTCCTCCCTCGTGATCAGGCCGGCTCGACAGAGCGTGAGGTCGGTATAGTAGGCTGTGATTCCTTCCGCAAACCACACCTGTTTGGACCGATGAGGACGGGAGTAATCGTACTGGTCGAACAGCTCCGTGTGGATTCGTTTTGCATTCCAGACGTGGAAGAGCTCGTGGGCCGCTACAACTTTCAACCACGAGTCTATGTTATCGTACTCCTCTTGCCTGAGTGATATCGTGACTGAGTGACGGTGTTCAAGCCCGCCTGCACCCTTTTTGGCAGCATGGTAAATGAACAGATAACGGTCAAGGCCGGGATCTCCCATAAGCCCGAATTGACACTCTGCGATTTTTTGAGTCATCGTCGCGAGGTCGTCCATGTTCACGCTCGGCCTGCCAGCAACGACAATCCAGATGGGCACTCCGGCAATCGTGATGGTCTTGTCAACAAACGTGCCGAGCTGTACGGGGCTGTCTACAAGTTCGTCATAGTCAGCTACCAGGTACCCGGTTCCATCATTCAGGGGTCTCATCGCCGTGGCAATCCGCCACAGCCTCGGGAGTTCGAAGCGGACCGTGTGAGGCGCGTTCCGGAAGCCATTGATTTCTGCAAAGAGTGCGGCCCCGTTGTACCATCCTCCAGAGGAGTCTAGATATGCCTGAACAAAGCCAAGATCGTTGTCTGTGTCAGTTGCGAATACGTCGTAGCAAAACCGTACCGCTCGGGCGCCGCCACATGGAATGACCCAGCGATTCTCACTGATCCGTTGCGTCGCGAGCCTGCCACCTGTCTCACTCTCAGCGGTAAGCTGATGCACGTGTTGTCCGTAGTTCCACAGCGCGGCGTAGCCGGGAGTCCATGCAGGCCAGTCGAGCTGGAGGAAGGATCGTCGAGGATTTATGATTTGACCGCAGACACGGAGAATCCTTGACTCAGGGTTTGCCACGACCACCCGGTACGACACCTCGGCGATCTCGACCGGTGTAGCCACAAGAGAATTCGCACACACTACGAGGAAACACGCGGTCCATAGGACTAGCTTTTCAGTCACGTAACGTTGCCGTTGCATAGGCTCTTCCAATTACTTTCGTGTTCGCCCGAGGGATTCGTATGCCCTGATGAATAGGCCGCCCTCGACAGGAAAACCCCATTGTTTGAACATCTTGTCGAGCCTCGTCCCTGCCGCAGCGCTCAGGATGGCCGCTGTCAGCGTCCAGCGTGTGGCGCGCAGGTCGGACGTATCCCCTTCAAGCCGTTCCTCGAAAAGAGGCAGAGGTTCACCGGCAGGGCGAAGGAGCGCAAAGAAGTTCTGAAACATGACCCAGCCAAAACGTCCCTGCAGTTCCAGCAACATCCCATCCACAACGTCAGGATTCAACGCAGCATAGTTCGGGCTCTCCTTGTACACCCTCCAGGCTTTTGTGAAACGCGATCTCGCCGAGGTCCAATCGGTCAGAACGTGCCGCAATGAACTGTCACCCACACCGGGCAGCCTCCCCTGTTGCTCGAACATGTCGAAAACATACATAGCTGGGAGAGTCGCCCAACTTTCATAAAACAGTATGTGGGTGGGCATGGGACCGGGTGCCAATTTCATCTCCAGCGGGTAGAGTTGCCGGAATCGCGCCGATGCATTGATGAAATTGTGACCCATCTCATGAAAATAGACGAACCAGAGCGGCGTTTTCCCACACATGCCGGGTCCAAGGTAAACCGGATCGTCTTCGATCGCCGCACCGCCATAGAAGGGGTTGAAAACGAACCGAACGCTATCACCTCCGATTGGAGTGATGCCGGTGAGTTCCAGTTCATGTTCGAATGCCGCATCAATTACTTTGAGAACATCATAGCGAGCAAGTACCGAATCATACCCTTCCGGGGTGGAAAACACTGCCCGAACGCTGGATCGGGTCCTGATCGCCTGCAGT
>JADLEA010000488.1 GCA_020846365.1 Bacteroidota bacterium | reverse complement strand
GGTGAACGTCCGGCCGGGATGCAACGCGAAGAGGAGGAGCAACTCGTACTCCTTGGGAGTCAACTCGATCTTCCGGCCGCGCATGGTCACGCGACGATTCATGCGGTCGATCGTGAGCCCTCCATGATTGATGATCGTCTTTCCGTCCTCCTGCGGCGTCGCGCGAAGAGAGTCCACTCGCCTGAACAGTGCCTTGACGCGTGCGAGAAACTCTCTGATGCTGAATGGCTTGGTCAAGTAGTCATCAGCGCCGAGCTCAAGGCCGAGAACCCGATCAATCTCATCGGCCCTTGATGTCAGCATAAGAATCGGCGTGTAAATCCGCTCCGAGCGCAGTTCACTGCAGATGCGCATCCCGTCGATTCCAGGAAGTGTCAGGTCAAGGACCACGAGGTCGAATCTGTTTCCGAGCGCTTCTGCGAGTCCGGCCTCACCGTCAGAAGCCCACACGCATGTGCATCCCAGATCATTCAGATGCAATTCGATGAGATGAGCGATGTCTTCATCGTCTTCGACTATCAGTACGCGTTGATGCATGTCCCTCAATTCCTCCGCCTGCAGTTGCCTGGGAAGCCGCTCTGTTCTGACAACATGAAATCCCCTCAGAGAGTTTCTGGCCTTGCCGAAAACGGCCAGCAATTATCACGGAAGTATCACAGGAATTCAAGCAAAAAAGAAGTGTCACGTGATGGCTTCGTGATCCTCTGCGCGTATCCTGTACCCCATGGATTCCCGCAGGGGTCCGAACACTGTCAACTTAACTTTCAGGAGGAGGGAACATGAACACATTCAAAGCTCTGGGCGTGGTGCTCTTGTTTGCCACTGCCCTTCTATCGGGGTGTCAGGATGATCCGGGTTCCGACCTCTCAACAGGTCCGGATGACAACGAAACGGGCCTGATGGACGGGGTTGCGGGGCCACCTGTGCCGGAGGACGCAGCACAGCATTTCAAGGGAGGATCCGCAGTGGTCTATACGCTCTCTAATGCTGTGGCGGGTAACGCGGTCCTTCGATTCTCTGTGTCTTCCGGCGGATCTCTCACAGCGGACGGAAGCTTTAATACCGGCGGCACAGGAACGGGCGCGGGACTTGGGAGCCAGGGTGCCCTGGTCAAAAGGGGGAATCTTCTCTTTGCGGTGAACGCGGGGAGCAACGATGTTTCCGTCCTGCGGGAAAAGCACGGAGGTCTGGAGTTGGTAAAGAAGATCGCTTCCGGCGGAATGGCGCCAATCAGTCTGACGGTGAAAGGGGACGTGCTCTACGTCCTCAACGCCGGAGGTGCGGGAAACATCGCGGGCTTCAGGGGAGCTCTCTCCGGACACCTCCGGCCAATAGCGGGATCCATACTGCCGTTGAGCGGGGCGGCGGTCGGACCGGCCCAGATTGAGTTTTCTCCAACCAGGAACACCCTTGTGGTGACAGAGAAGGCAACCAACAAGATTCTCACGTACAAAGTCGGGCATGACGGCCGCGCTCACGGGCCGATCATTCAGAATTCCGCCGGCCAGACTCCATTCGGGTTCGAATTCACGCCGCGCGGCCATCTGGTGGTTTCTGAGGCCTTCGGCGGAGCCCCCCTGGCAAGCGCCCTTTCCTCTTATCGCATCGACAGAGCCGGGACCGTAAACGTCGTGACGGGGCCCGTCGCGACCATGCAGACCGCGGCGTGCTGGGTTGTCATCAGTCCGGATGGGCGGTTCGCGTATACGACGAATAATGGGACGAACAATATTTCCGGATACCGCATCGCGCACAATGGCGGTCTGACGTTGTTCGCCGACGGCGGGAACACGGCGACGACAGATCCAGGTCCGATTGACATGGCTCTCTCCGATGGCTCATTGGTATTGTACTGCTTGAATGCCGGCGGAAACTCAATCACGTCGTACAAAAGAAACCCCTTCAATGGAACATTGACGGCGGCGGGGAGTGTGCATGGGTTGCCGGCAGGTGCAGCAGGGCTTGCGGCTGACTAACACCCGGCATGCTGTCTGAATCACACGGAGGCAACGACTGGCACGCGTCCCGGACAAGGCAACAGCAATGAATTGGGTGGTGCCTTTTCGAATCGACCTCTTTGAATTTCGGTGGAGTGCTCCTGGCGGGATACCCCTTCTGAAATCCCGTCCGGAGCACACTCCACTGGAGCATCTACGCGCGCAGACCGCGGGAAAGAGTGCTCAGACTCCGCCTCCGACTTCGCCAGGGATTGGCTTGTCTCTGCGAGGGTTTTGTGTCCTGTACGCATCCTTGTAGAGTCCGATCTTCTCCGTTTCAAGCCGGCGGAACCCGGAGCGAAAGACCGGCGCGTCGGGCCGGAGCCGGAAGTCCCGGTCCCTGGCTGAAACGAATCCCGGATCTGTTTCGATCCAATTCCCTTCGAACAAGACCAACGAATCAGTTACGCCGTCCTGTAGCTCTCGCCAGATCCCTCCAATGAAGATATTATGCCGGACGATGTTCCCTTCGGGAACAGCGAACGAATCGCTGAGAATCGTTGCAAGGCGGGGATAATGGCTGCTGTAAGGCAGCTCTGTATGGCGGACCGCCCGGAGTCGTGTCATCAAAACGCTGTTGGGACCGTCAAACATTGCGGCGGCCCAGGCGCGTTTTGCTCTCGCGTCAACATGCACGGAGGGATGGCCGTCAATCAGCAGATTGTTTTCGATAACGATATCCCTACCGCCGCCGATCATTACCGTTCGCCCGCCATTGACGAAGATGTTCCCGGAAACGGTCGTCTGGCATGCGAAGTCATCCATGTACACGGACATGACATCGATGAAGCCCTCCTGTCCCTGGACTCCGCGTACATCGTGGAAATAGTTATGCCTGATGATATTCCCCCGTTGAGACCAGTCGCGACCCTGATAGAAAGCCCCCGCATCCCCCGTCTCTCTGCAGACATCGTAGATTTCGTTGTACTCGAGGATGTGATCGTTCCCCCAGAAGAAGGCCGCGGTGTGCGGCAGATCATGAATGACGGAATGCGACAGGCGATTGCCGACGCCCCACATGTAGACGCCGGCCCTGTAGGTTTTGCTCCACCGGCAACAATCGGTGATGTGACAGTTGTCCACGTAGTTTCGACCGGATTCGAGAGTCCTCCGGTCGCCTCCGCACAGAATCACGCCCCCTTCTCCACACTGGCGAATTGTGCAACTCTGGACACCGTTGTGATCCCCTGCGTCGCCGTTGTAGAGCGTGCTATCATAGATCTTTGAGGCCAGCGTGGGTTCCAATCGTCCGATGGAGACTCCGACGCTCCCGATGTTCTTGATGTCGCATCCGGCAACGGTGTTGTGGTGACCACCGATGATCTCCACACCTGCGCCCCGGCTGCACTCGATCACAAACCCGGCAAATGTCACACCTGTGGTGCGCTCGAGCACAATGAGAGGAGACTCGAGCAACGAGACGGTGAGTTCGCTGAGAACCACATGATCGGGGGGCCAGAAATAGAGGATGTTACGCACGCGATCAACGTAGTATTCTCCCGGCTCATCCAGTTCGGCAAGAATGTTCAGCGCTGCGTAGCGTTTCCCGGGGGTATAGCCAGCGTACCCATGCGGCGCTGTGGTTGTTATGCGTTTCTTCAGAGTATCGATCGCTGCCACGCGCGTGTAGGTGTCTGCCCAGTCGTAGGTCCAATACCCATGGAGCCAGATGTCAGGTTCACCGCTCCAGCGCGATGGGCGATTGCCTGCATAGACGAACACGCTGTCTCTCGAACCGGCCAGTGTGTCTGCGACAAAAGCCCAGTCGCTGTTGGGCCAACGGGCGAGCCGCATGGGCATACCATTG
>JADLEA010000487.1 GCA_020846365.1 Bacteroidota bacterium | reverse complement strand
TCAAAAATGCGCCGCCAAACCGCGGCGAAATCACTGCGAAACGGCGAAGATCGTTCCGCCGATACAGAGACTATCGCAATTCCGACTCAATTACTAGGATATGAGGGCGCGTTGTCGCGAGGAGCCCTGCAGTGCCGTGAAACGGCACTGCTCACTGTGCGATGCCCCTCCGGGGGCGCGAAGCGTCAACGCTCCTGGGTATCGTTCCCACCCCAGTTCTCCAGCATCTCGCTCAGGCGGTCTTGTGCATGGTGTTCTTGCTGGTGCGTAACGTAGTGAACGACCGACTTGAGCTCGTTCTCGCGAAATGACACGACACCATACCCTTCCGCCCACCCCGGCCAGGGGTTGCTGCCCGTATCTCGCTCTTCGTCGAACATTAGATGACTGCTCGATCCCTTGAGCCGGTTCACAACCTTGGCGATCGCAACGGCGGGCGGGATAGAGATGGCGATATGCACATGCTCGGGCATCAAACCAATGCCGTGAATCAGCGACCTGTCCTGACGAGCGAGCCCTGACAGCACTCGCATCAGCAGTTCGGACCGGGCTTCGTCAATGACTGGCAATCGATCTCGAGTTGTCCAGATCAGGTGGTAGTACAGCCGCCACCAAGTCATATCTCCTCCCAACGGTTCGAGAGTATGGAGTTTCCCATACAGTCGTGGGTTTGGAGCCCCATCGCACTGTGAGCCGAGCCACTGTTCGAACTTCTCCGCTTGCCCCGAGGTCCGGAGGACCATCGCGCCGTGAGCCCGGCCCGTTTACGGCCGGGCGGGCATCCGACCGACACGTCCCCTTTGCTGGACATCTCATCCGCGAGACCCGCAGGACCGTGAAACGGCACTGCTCACTGTGCGATGCCCCTGCGGGGCACAGCCCGAGGTCCGAAGGACCATCGCACTGTGAGCCTGGCCCGTTTGCGGCCGGGCGGGCGTCCGAACCACCCACGCTGTTGTTCGATATCTCCTCCGTGACCCCGCGCTCCTCGCCTCCCCCACCCTTCCGCCTTCTCGCCTTTTCGCCTCCTCCGCCTTATCCCTCCGCCTATAATTGGCGAGTTATGACGACCTTCCCCCCCGATCTCAAATCCCGTCTTGCCGCGCTCCCACTCGCCCCGGGCATCTATCAGCTCAAGAATGCTGAGGGCACGGTGATCTATGTCGGCAAGGCGCAGGCATTGCGCAATCGGGTGCGCTCCTACTTCCAGTCGACGCGCGGAATGGACCCGAAAACGCGTGAGCTGGTCAGCCACGTCGTCGATTTCGAGGTGATCCGCACCGACTCGAATACCGAAGCGCTCATCCTCGAAAACGAGCTGATCAAGAAGCTCCTGCCGAAGTACAACGTGATGCTGAAAGACAGCAAAACATTCCCGTACATCAAGATCACCAGTGAGGAATGGCCACGCATCATCTCCACCCGCCGCATCGTCAACGATGGTGGCCGCTACTTCGGGCCATACACATCGGCCGGGTCGGCGTACAAGGCGCTCAACCTGCTCAACCGCCTTTTCCCCTACCGGAAGTGCGAACAGAAGATCACCGGCAATGAACAGGTTTGCCTCTACTACCACATCAAACAGTGCCTGGCTCCGTGCATCGGCGCGACGAGCCATGAGGAGTATCTGAGAGCCATCGAATCGGCGGAGCTCTTTCTCAGCGGTCGCGGCGACGAGATTCTCATCCCGCTCGAAACGGAAATGCGGGAAGCGGCCGACGCCTGGAACTTCGAACGGGCCGCCGAGGTTCGCGACCGGATCGAAGCGGTCAAGCACGTGCTGGAACGCCAGAAGGTGGTCAGCGCGTCGGGGACGAATGCCGACATCATCGCCGTTGCCCAGGGGAATGGCGGGGACGCCGGCGTGCAGGTGGCGTTCCTGCGAAATGGCAAGCTGCTCGGGTCCGAATTCTTTCCCATGCAGGCAAGAATCGAGGACACTCCGAATGAGATCGTGGGAGGCTTCATCGAGCAGTTCTACGCGGACGCGGCGATGGTTCCGCCGATCCTCTATCTCCAGCACACACCGCCCGAGCAGGATCGTCCGATGATCAACGACTGGCTGCAGCAACGCCGGAATGGCCGGGTCGAAATGATCGTGCCCCAACGCGGCCACAAGCGGGGCCTGGTTCAGATGGTGTCGAAGAGCGCTATCGACAACCTGGAGCAAAACCGCATCAAATTCCTCTCCGACGAGATGAAGATGACCGCGGCCTTGACGGAGCTGGCCGAAAGCCTCGATCTTCCCCGCTTACCACGACGAATCGAGTGCTTCGACATCTCCAACTTGCATGGCACCAACCCGGTGGCCAGCATGGTCGTCTTCGTGGAGGGCCGGCCGGCCAAGAAGGAGTACCGGAAATTCACGGTCAAGACGGTGGAAGGCAGCAACGACTTCGCCATGATGAAAGAAGTCGTCGGCCGGCGGTTCCGTCGCGCTGCCGAGGAACACGAAAACGATGAATCGAAATGGGCCGAGCTTCCCGATCTGGTGATCATCGACGGGG
>JADLEA010000486.1 GCA_020846365.1 Bacteroidota bacterium | reverse complement strand
TCGAAAGGTGGGAATCGGATCGACTCCGGCAGGCTACATCCGGAGCTAGGCGAAGGCTGGCGGAATCAAGCAGGGTAAGTGGCACGGGAAAAGGGACGACAGCCCAAGCCCTCTAGCACTTCAGCGACCTCAGGCGAGCAGCGAACCTCTCGCCGCGCTTTGCCGGCCCGTAGAGCCGGGATCGATGGCGCAGGTGCCACACGTTTGCCCCGATGGAGATCTCAATCGTGGCGGGTGGAACGGAGATCGATCATCTCGTTGGTGAGCGAGTAAGGAACGCTATACCAGTTGCCACCGAACCGCCACGTGATAGTCGATATTGACGCGCGCTCACTGGCTGAGGTCGTAGCGTTCGGCGGGAAGTGGTTGCAGTCTGGGCTTGTCGATTTTGACGAAGAGCGATGCGCGGCTCTCTTCGCGGCGCTTGCTGAATGCCTCTGGCTGAGTTCCAACAAGAGGTCTCTGACCGCTTGGTTGGCCTCGCTCACAGAGAAGAATCGTCGTGCGCGAAGCCGCATCACGATCCTCCGTTGCATCACTTGCGCTGCGCTTTCCACCTTAGCTGTCGCGGGGTTTGTCGGGCCGCGTCGGGCAGCACCCCAATGGGCAAGCATTGGGGATACCAGTGTCGGGCACGATTAGTAGCGTGCCGCCGTAAAACTCCAGCGCGTGCATCTGTGCTTTCAGTCAATGTTCCATCTGCTGATTGGGCGTGACCTCGGCGAACGCGCAGTTGGACACCCCGATAGTACTTACAAACCGTGGTGCGAGGATGACGGATCCGGCGGGATGATGAATCGCAATGGTTGCTCCGGCCCGATCGACGAAGAGACGTTCGCCAGGTCGATGCACTTGAATCTTTTTATCTTTCAGCCGAACCCGGACACCTGGCGCAACATGTCGGCTATCGGCTTCACCTCAGTTCAAGCCGTCCATAAGAACGACGAGTTCTGCATTGCCATAGGCCTGTTGGCCGACATCGAGACAAATGCGCCATTCCGCCAATCTATCGCATTTATTCATGGTGCGCCATCTATAAACAGGACATCGAAGACGGTCTTGCCTGATTTGGCGTCGACTCTTGACTGGGCTGATGAAAACAATGATTCGGCGCGAAAGGGACACTGCCTTTTCGAGCCAGACAAAAAGTCATGACACAGCCCTCCGCTCCCACCATTGTTTGTTGTGGATCGCGAGGTGCGTCAGCAGAAAGCGTGGAAGACCGCCCGGCGTCGCGTCGGCCAAAAGTCAAATCGCAGGGCGGTCGCTGGCTAAGCGACCACCCTGCGATTTGACCTCTAATGATATATGTTCCCTCCTTCTGGGCAAACTACATGAACCTTTCTTTGTCTTCCTGTTGCTTTTGATCTGGTACGACTTCAATTAGCTCAGTCTGGGTTGCCTCAGTTGTCTGCGGCGCAAGATTCAGTTCGGTGAACTGCAATGGTGACCGCCAGAATCTGAAGTTCTCCCACGACCCTTTGATAGGCAAGTCTCCGGGAAAGCCGTACGCTCGAACCACGACACCTTTGCTGGTAATCCACTGGCCCGTTGATGGACGAAACACGGTTGGAACAGAGACCCCATCATTGAACCATCTGCCGCTAAGTGGGATATCGCCTGGTTGTCCCAACACAACCTGTATGTCAATGCCGGGTGTAAAGCGAAAATCTCCATTGATGTCCAATTGAAAAACTCCATTCCGATACAAGCCGGCTCGGTCGACACCAGAACCATCCCAGTCGCCGACGACGGGCCGATCCTCCGATGTGCCCCACAATACGCCCTTGTCTATGCGATCATCCCACGCGCAGTTCGCATTCATATCGAGATACCACCACCCACGCCGGTACACACCTATTTTGTCCCTACCGTTCTGGACACTGCCGCCCCAGTTCCCCACTATTGGCAAATCATCCGGAACGCCGAAATAACACACTTTGTCAACTCCATAAATCCATCGCCCATCGCCATTAGTATCAAGCAGCCATGCTCCGCCCTGGCGGAATACCCCAGTCAGAGTGCTTGGTCGGTCAGACGCCCATCGCCCGGTGACAGGCAGATCCTCACCTACTCGTCCAGCTTGGAATGCTTTGTCCCAGCCGTCCTCCCATAAGCCGTTGGACGTCGCATCGAGAGCCCAGCCAGCCGTAGAAATCCTGAAGATTCCGATGTCGTCTACCGGCCCATTTACAAGGCCAACATCTCGCCAAGAGTCGGCACGGGTGGGGTCAGTAGACATGATTACTCTCATGGTCTGCCCCTTCCATCCCGAAAGAAACGTCAGATTGAGTTTGTACTCTTGGTTACCCTGATTTGAGCGCACCAGTGAAGACTTATCAAGCGCCACAGAGCAAACGGAATTGGCAATGACTCCGCCGGATCCAAGATAGCCCGTATTGCCAAATTGACCGGCGGAATTCGCAAGCTTTATCGTGCCGTTCGTATCCAAGCTAATATAGCAAGCGCTTGCCATGTTTCCAGACGCCGCCGAGAGCTTACTGTCGGCGATCAAAACATATGTTCCCAATGCGTTTCGAGGGTGAGAGATTACTACGGAATTGGCTTTGTCGACCGTCGTAGAAATTCGGGTTGGAGTGATTGTCAACGTATCGTCCAACAATTCCTTCCACGCAGGGGGCACCCTAACCACATATACTGACGAGGTGATATTTTGGGCATTGCCTGGAATTCCCCAGTTCGATGCAAATGTCAGGAAAGACCCATCTTGGGACAACGCAATCCGTGGGTACTCCCAGTATGTCGAGATACCTGCGTCAGTGAGTTTCGATCGATTGTGAGCCAATCGAATATAGTGCGTCCCCGACAGGTTAAAGAGGATTAGCTCATTCGCAAAGCGACAGTCTCGCCACCTACAAGTCGTATACTTCGAGGGAGTTCCATACCACGAATCATAGCTATAGGTTGAAAAGCCTGCGGCTGAGGCACGGCCGTAGCGATCGGTGAGGCTTGTTGGATTGCTGGTGTAGCTGCCCCACCAGTTACTCTGCTGCATGAATAAATCCGGTAGCAGAAGTTGTTTGTTTTCCGGCGGATCGAAGTAGAAAGTGGTCAGTGCTTGGACGACTCCTGCATGACCTAAAGCCATCGTATTGTCGGTGCTGCCATGAGAAACGCTGTGCTGCGCTTTGATTATTGCCTGGTGGAGAGGCTTTGACGGATCGTGAGAGTTAATATCTGACACATTCCCCAAAGCAGTGGAGCAGGTATCATACGTTGCTACGGCATCCGCACAGACCCAAATCGTAAGGTAGCGCCCGATGCCGTCAATGGCTAGGCCAATAATGCGCTTGTTGACCGGACTCCCGTTGTAGTTCCCGGTAAGCATGAAGAAAGGGTCTGGCTTCCCTGCTGCTCCCATTGAACCCTTGGCAAACCACAATGCATTGTTGCCCGGCCTAAACACGAAGTAACCCTGAACATTCTTGTATCCACCACGATTGATGATCCCTACAAAACTGCCATCGTTGCCAGATAGGTGGAGGTCTAGGTTTCCTGTCAGCCCCTCGTCAGTCAAGTCTCCAAAGATATCAGACATATCAATGAAAACTGGACCCTTTTTCCACCATGCTGCGGCGTTTGGGTTTCTTGGAAACGTGGAGAAACTTCTGGAGTTTGAGCCAGCGACCAATCCGGCGAGGGGGCGCTGTTTGTCGTACGCTCGCAGATTGTATTTGAAAATCCTTGTCCCACAGGCAGCGATGTAGAGAATATCCGGTTCCGTTCGGCTGAATTGAGCTGCCGATGGCGAGCAGAGCGATCCCTTCTCGCTATGAGGAAGCAGTTCGTAGGACACGGGCACACTAACCGGCGAACCGTTGTTCATGTTCACCCTGTTTGCCATCGGATCAAATGAAAACGCAACTAGGCCACCACCTGGGCCTGAGGTGAGGATCCATTTTGCATCCGAACTGAACGCATCCGGTCCAAGCAGGCTGAATCCCGCCGGCGTCACTCTTGTGACGGTAGTGCCAAAGGCCGGATCACAGACAGATTGCCCTACGGCGGGTGCGGGAATAGAACTTTCAGTGATGCGAGCAATCCCAGATGGATGACGATCTGTGATGATGCTTCCTGTCACAAGACTTTTCGGCCAAGGAACGGTCCCTGGGGCCGGCACACTGGTAGTTGGCCACTCGAGGTCCGCAGGGCAGTTCTGTGCGTGAATATTAAAAGCAGCGATACCTATCGCGACCAGGCGGATAAGGGCGTTCATATGATCTCTAACTCCTTCAAATTCCGTATCGGTACTACGGGTGTATTTGAGAGAATAGGGGCAAAAAAAGATTGGTGTAATGAGCGGCTACAGTTCGCAGCCACCTCAAGATCTGTTGGAACTTCTCAAGTGTTTGCATCCAAGCCCTCCCTGGGGGAGTTCAGCCGAAGCGTGTGAAAACAGCTCAAGAACGCGACGAAAGAGATGTGTACAGCAGTTGATCCTCGCAATGGACGAAGTCGCATGACAAGGCAGCATTGACTGTAGTGGACGATGCCTTAAGTGGCGGAGATGGCTAAAGAAAGGAACAATAGCTCGGCCCCGCCCGAGCAAGAATCACCCTCTGAGTCTCGGGGCGAAGGTCGTCCTGGAGGCGCCCAAAAGGACTGAAGACAGCCGACGAAATCGACCAAGCCTTTAGTGTCCGTCCAACTTGGTCGCTCTCCGGCACACCATGGACAGTTTGTTCGAGGACTCGCGCGCCAAGCAGCGGGAAGCCGACGCCGAACTCGACGCGTTCTACCGCCAAGTCGGTCAAGTGACTGTAGAGTTGGCTGGCTCAAGAATATCTGGCATGGTCCTTTGAGGAGAGACGTCGATGCGTAGAACGCCAACATCCACAACTTTCCATTGCCAGGCAATGTGGATGGTCTTGCTCTCGCTTTCGCGATAGTATTCTATCCTGGCCGCCTGGGAATCGGAAGAGAATCTATGCCTCTTCTGCTGCTTGATCAATCTGTCTAGACCAGCCAACACCGGGCAGCCGCAAGCTTGCCGCTAATGCTTTCCAACGCGATTGGCTTCGAAATCAATCGCAAACTCATCCAACAACTGCGGCGCATTCTTGGACTAGAAGCCTTCAAACCGAAGCCCGCGCAATCCCGAGCACGATGTCTTTCCCTATCCTTCGGGACGTCCAAATCGAAGCGCCGAATCATGTCTGGGAGTGCCGAAACGACTCTCCTTCCGATGGAAACGGCTTCTCTACTTGGCTGCCGCCATCGACTGGCACAATGCTTCATCCTGAGTTGGGAACTCTCCAACACGCTCGAAGCAACCGCCTGTTGCGATGCCATCCGCGACGTTTCGCTGGGGCAGACGGTCACTATCACAACACTGACCAGGGATCTCAGTTCACCTCAACGGACTTCATTCAGATCCTCAAGGACTGCTCCATTCAAATCAGCATGGATGGTCGCGGCCACGCGATCGACAACGTCTAATCAAACGCTTCCGAAAGTCCATCAAGTACGAGACGGCTCATATCTCGGACTTCGCCAATGGCGTCAAACTCCATCGCACTATCGGTCCGCAGAATCGGCCACTACAACTTCGAGCCACGCCAGTTGCACCATTACGCCACTCCCTGGCGCTGGTTCCCTCAGACTCGCGATCGCGAGCCGAGGCGATGAATGCTGCCAAGTTTTTGGGGCTCTCCCCCCGGGATTTATTGCTTTGCAGCGGATCAGATCACGCCTTACAGGAGCGGTTCTTCCACATCCAACCTTTGTCATTCCACCTGGTGCTCGGGTCGCATCCCTGCGTTGCCCTACCCTCCAGCGGAACGATTCTCAGTCTATTCAACCGTCACGTTCTGTGGCATTCTAACTTTGCAGCTATCTCCAGTTCTCCACGTAAGGAATTGATTATTGCTGTCAGTGCTTGGGACCACCTCAGATCTCTCGAAACTCGCCGAATTGAACTGACCGCCCCAGGTGATGTAGTCTCAAGTTACTGGGTGCGCTTTAATTGCCACCCGTTACTATCGAAGAGCCTACCCGCCGCGGTAGGCTCTTTGATTGTTCCCCTGGCTGGCGGCATCCGGATCTCAGAGCAATATCGGAATTGAATGACTTTGGGCAACCGATACCAGTTAGTGTACGGTGGAACCGGAACCTTGCGATTTGGGGCGACAACAACTGTGTAGTGCCGCTTGTGCCGGCGGTAGCCCGCCGAGGAGCAAATCAACCCTCAGCAGACATTTGGTGAAAGGATGATAAACCGATCTTGCTGATACCATCGTTACAGGAACGGAATTGTGCCGATCCGGCCAAGGAAGCAAAGGAACAAGCAGAAGTGAATGTTGGGTTGTTTCGCGCGCACCGAACTCCAATCTCGTTACCTTGCTCTAGACCAAAGTGATCCGTTGCCCGAACCGCAATAGGTTGACCAAAGTGAAAGCGCAAAGGCAGGCCCGAACGCCTGTACGCGTTGCTCATTGTAGTGAGAGGTTTAATTTAATTCATGGATCCCATAGTGATTTTTCCTCCACCCGTGTTGTATTTGATTCTGCAGTTGAACTCTTGTTGACATCCTGACCTGCCCCGAAATGTTCAGCCAAACACAGCTTTAAAAAGTCTCGGTTCTTATCATACGCCGTGCGAGTCATCCTGCAGGCGGGCTCTGCGTTCGATGCCGCGGCTGCTGCCGCATACTCTGCTGGCGTCCGATACGCCAGGCTGCTGTGAGGCCTTTCGTTGTTGTAGTCCTGCCGCCACGCCTCCGTTTTCAGCCGAGCGTCAGCGAGGTTCAGGAACCATGTCGCGTTGAGAAATTCATCGCGGAATCGCCCGTTGAAGCTCTCCGCGTGCCCATTCTGCATTGGCCTCCCGGGGTTGGATATGGATGAGTTGGATTTTGAATTCTTCGCACCAGCCAAGAAAGTGACGGCTGGTGAACTCTGGTCCGTTATCGCAGCGCAACGAGTTCGGGACTCCACGCTCCAGGATGATTCGCTCGAGTGTGCGAGTCACTCTCCGGCTTGACAAAGATCCATCGACTTCGATCGCCGGACACTCCCTGGTGTAGCTATCGACAAGAGTGAGAAAACGGATTCCACGGCCACTCGATAATGCATCGGAGACGAAGTCCAAAGCCCTTTCTGATTCGCTTTCGTCACTTGCGGTGGCGCCGGCGCGGCTCGGCAAATTCGCTTGCGGTTCAGCCTCCGAACAGCGAGATGTTCCTGCCGGTAGAGACGATAAATCCGTTTGGGATTGGCGTCCCAACCCTGGCGATTCAGCAAAGCCCAGAGCCGGCGATATCCGTAGCGCGGTTTCTGTTTCGCCAACTCAACCAGAGCTTCACGAAGTTCGCCATTGTGATCGGGCTTGGGTGAGTATCGGTAGGTGCTGCGATCCACATTCAGGAGCTTGCAGGCCGAGCGTTCGCTGTAGCCGTATTCGTCCACAACGAACGCCACGTCGCGCCTTGCGCCTACAAGCTCCAGCCGTTTTTTCGGATCACGCCTTTCAGCGCTTCGCGATCAAGACTCAGGTCGGCGACCATTGTCTTGAGCCGTCGATTCTCGTCTTCAAGCTCTCTCAGACGGCGGACGTCGCTGATGTCCATGCCTCCGAGCTTGCTCTTCCACGCATATAGCGTTTGCTCGGTGACTCCGGTTTCGCGTGCGACTTCCTTCACGCTTCGTCCGGCCTCGACTTGCTTCACCGCCGCGATCATCTGTGCTTCGGTGTGCTTGCTCTTCTTCATCTGAAAACTCCTTTGTTTGTCTTGGGAGCTTCTCAAATTATGACTGGCTTAGTTTTCCGGGGGCAGGTCACGGTCATTCATGAACTCAGCCCCAGAACACTGGAAACGACCCTGGTTTTGAGCGCCGAGTTGAGCGCCGGTCCGCGCACTAGGCAAGTGGAGCGGAGACATCCGCTGGCACGGTCCGCAGCCTGGACCCTCGCGCTTAAGGACTGGACATTGATAGTCCAAAGCAAATGCTCGGCGCAATGATGCTTGGCGTATCGACCCGCGAGCACCACGAGGTGCTGCCGCAAATGGCTGCCACCGTCGGAGTTTCTCGCAGACTGTCAGCCGGCGACGTCGGTGGGACGACTGCGGAAGCTCGGGGCGGAATGTGAAAAGGATGGGTGGCGTCGACCGGGCTTCTCACCGAAAAGCACTTCCGTAAATTCGTTGGCGATCGAGATCTTTGGGCTGACGTCCGTTCTCGCGAGGGAAACAACATTTAAACAAATCTCTTGTGAATTATGCACTTTAACAAGCCTAAGGACTTAGCGCAAAATTGCGGCATGGGAATCTTTGCACCGCAATATCAGAACGAAGACAACGCGAGAGCGCTGCTTGAAGCTCTGTTGTGGCCGGAAGGTCCCATCTGTCCGCACTGCGGCGTACTTGATGACGCCACCAAAATGAACCGCGAAGAGGGTACCGACACTCACGGGCGCAAAGGCTTGTACCAGTGCCGTGGATGCCGGAAGCAGTTCACCGTGACCGTTGCTACGATCTTCGAAGACTCGAAGATCCCGCTTCACAAATGGCTCATGGCCTTCCACCTGATGTGCTCCTCAAAGAAAGGCGTTAGCGCTCTTCAGTTGCAGCGTGAGCTTGAGCTGGGCTCCTACCGTTCGGCGTGGTTCATGTGCCATCGCATTGGCTGGGCAATGATGCAATCGCCAATGGCAGAAGCCCTCAAACTGCCTGGAGTGGTGGAAGTCGATGAAACCTACGTCGGCGGCAAAGAGAAGGGCAAGCGCGGCATTCCGGGCAAAGACTCGAAGAAGACTCCGGTGCTCGCACTGGTAAAGCGTGGCGGAGGGTTCGCTCATTCCCGATTGAACGCGCCACCCTCAATAACATCAGGCCGATCATGAAGGAACACATCGATCCGTCTAACCACTTGGTAACGGATGAATCCGTTGTGTGCCACTTCATGAAGCCAGAGTTTGACCAGTACTCGACCGTCTGCCATGGAAAGAAAGAATACGCGCAGAAGGAAGAAGGCTTCACGGTCACCACACGGTGGAGAGCTTCTTCTCACTCCTGAAGCGTTCGATCTGCGGAATCCATCACCACACGAGCCGCAAGTATCTCGGCTCCAGGACATCGTGACGCAAAGCACCATCAGTGGCTAACAGAGGGCACCCGGCCCTTGCTCAGCATCTTTATGCCCTCATCGGGTTTATGCGAGCCTCAGCTGACGGTGATTGGGACGGGTTCTATCGTATGGTACAAAGAGCCTTCCCCAAGAAGGGCGAGACTCTATTTTTACCGATGACAGAAACCGAGTAGGATAAAAGATCTATGCCTAAACCCGGCGATAACATCCACATCCCGCTTCCTACCGAAGAAGCGATCAGGCGAGTCCTGCGAATCAAGCCGAGCGCCGACATGCCGCGCCCAGGTGCGCAGGCGATGAAGGCGAAGCCGAAGGGGACCGCGAAGCCGAAGAAGAAGTAGCGGGTGTCAGAATCTGACACTCCTCAGCAGGTCAACCCCTATCAGGGTTACCCGCAAAAGCGTCTGAGAACTCTTGAGGGCTAAACGCACTATCTATGTGTGAGACAACTGAGTTCCAGCTATGTTGTGGTTGGCATTTTGTGCTTCGTCATTGCGGCTGCGTTGACCTGCTATCGGGATATACGGGACTACCATAAACACAGACGACGCCAACTCAACCGCAAGGTTGATGAGATGCTACGCCAACGCGCTGGAATGCGTTGAACTCCGTCCTTTTTGTGGCTGGAGCATAGCGATAGGCCCAAGCTAGCCCACTCCTGGCCAACCATCACAATGGAGAAGCCCTGTCAGCCTGTCACTACCAGCATGGCTCAAATCGCCTATTTTGTGAAGTGCATAGTTCACAATCTTTTTCCAGTCGAATCAATTTCAAGCTGACTTCCATCGGATCGGGATCCGCTCGAGGGCTCGGATCTGCGCCTGCTCTCGGAAAACAGAGCCGCTGGCTTTGAAATCCCGGCTCCATACTATACCCGCGCTAACACTCGGCATCGTGTTGAAGGCGTCTAAAGAAGAACGTAAGCGTTCGACCAACCGAGTTTATTTGAGGGAGGCGGCCCAGCGAGCAGGAGTGCGCATGGACACCTGGAGAGTGGTCCTGTTCTGAGGCCCCGGCAGGACGGCACCCAGATACTCGCGAACGGGCACGGCGAGTCGACGGCAAGACCCCACCACCGACAGAATCGCCGCGACCTTCGGACCCGCCTTCTGCCCCACATGCAGGCAGTTCCTACGGCCTACCGCTACCGGGCGTATCGAGTTCTCGGCCAGGTTACTCGACAATTCAATCTCTTCATACTCAAAAAGCGATTGAGCTTCTTCCACTGGTTCAGCGTATAGCGGCACGCCTTGTCGAGAGCGCTTTGCGGCACTCAGTTCTGCGGTCTCATCGTCCTGCAGATAACCACAAGCCAACAGGTCACGACACCCATGTAAATCCGCGTTGCCGGACCGAGCCCGAACATCAGCGCCATTCCTCGACCATGCGGATGAGCAGCGCCAGCGACCCCTCTTCGAACTTCCACGACGCCTCGATGCGGCTCACATTCGAGAGTGCCAGAGTGAAGCCCTCGAGGCTTCCTTCCTGTGTTGACTGCGGTCCCTCCACCTGCACCTCGACCAATGCTGGAGTCCTTGGTGTTTGCTGGTGCCGGTTCTGTTGAATTCCATGCGCCCGTGGTAGTCCAGCGTCGAGACCGCTAACCCGCTTGTTCGCAGAAGTCTGATCTCCTCAATCCGCTCTTGCGATAACGTTCCAGCAACGAACTGCTCTGCCTCTGCCGTTGCTGCTCTTGTGTTCTCACGCCGCCATCTCACCAATGGCCGAGTTTCTCAGCAAGATAGTTTGCCCGAACGCTTACAGAGGAACTACTCAAGCGCGAGGCTGCACTTGCGCCGAAGAAACCCGGCAGGAAAAGCGCAGCGATACAGCCGTCACTGTGGCGCGAGGCACCGAGAAGGGGCGGAATATACCGGCCGCTTCTCTTTTACTGGATAACACCCGCATCGTTGCCTGCGACTATTGCCGCCCAAAACGCACTATTTGAGCATAGGGCGAAGTCGGCTGGCGCATGAGATCTCGATGAGAACTTCGCCTACTTACCACTAGCGAATAGGAAGTATACCATTGCCCAACTTAGACTAACGCTTTGGGCGATTATACCGAAACTAGCTCATGATCTTATCACTTGATTAATCCACTTCCCGCAAATGCGCCCATCAAATCATACATCTCGCCTATTGGAAAGGCTTTCTGCAATAACTAAGATGAATTTGTAGCTCATAGGCGTTTCGCAACGCACTCACCGCACGTCAAATCCGAGGGATTTAATGATTACGAATTTTGTATTTATTGCAGCGCTACTTTCTCAGAGTTTCAAGGTAAGACTAGTGGCCGGCTCGGATGACGTCGGCGATGGTGAGCCCATAGAAATGGCGAAGTTCTTAACTCTCACTTCGGTTGCGACAGACATAGTGGGAAATGTATTTTTAGCTGATGCAGGTGGGCATCGAATTCGGCGGGTTTCCCGTGGTGGTATCGTGACTACCATCGCTGGTCAAGGTCGGTCCGGCAGTACTCTTGGAACCAATGGCCAGAGCACCCTCCTGGACGGGCCGAAGGGGGTCGCCTGCGATATCCTTGGTAACGTGTTCATTGCCGATACAGGTAATCGGCGCATCCTAAGAGTTGACCGTTCGGGAAGAATAATTGTTCTTGGTGGTCGTGGTGGTTCCGCCTCGTTTACCTCACCAACACAGGTCTTGGTAAATCCTGCAGGGCAAGTCTTTATCCTTGATTCCGGAAGTCACTCGGTCTTTAGAGTAAATGAGGCCAGCATTGACCGCATTCTTGGGACTGAGGTTGCTGGAACGGGGCGCGAAGGAATGGTCGGAGATAGCTTTAGCCTTAGGCTTCCGTCGGCGATTGGGCTCGACACATCAGGAGCGATATATGTTGCTGACAATGGCAACAATCGGATTGTGCGCGTGAATCCTGCTGATGGGCGCGTGTCTACCGTGTTTAGCTATGACGGGCGGGTGCCAATTACAGGAATCGCTTATGCAGATGGCAACATACTCTTAGCTCGCAACGAACCAGGTGTTATACAGCGCCTTTCGACCTCACTGACTTTCAAGCAATTCAAAGCAACAGCTTTGGCTGTCTCTGCAGCCGGAGAGATCTACTGGGTAAACCGGGGAGCCTTTGGTCGAATCACTTCAGACGAGATTTTTCTGATTAACCCTGGACAGGAGTACTACTTTAGAGATGGGGTGAATGCTTATCGCGCAAGGATTAGCAATCCTCAGGGAGTGGCAACCGATGGCTCGAACATCTATGTCGCCGATTCTGGAAATCGGTGCATTCGGCGCATCGGCATCGATAATAGTGTTTCTGTTCTGCTTACGCCAGGGCTTGGGGTCCCTTCAGGCTTGTTTTGGCATGATCAGGTTCTGTACATAACGGACATTGAGAATAATGTTGTCTTGGCGCGTCAATCCGATGGAGTAACTAATGTAGTTGCTGGGAAAGTGGACCAACTCCCGGCGGCAGATCACGAGTTCTCGCTAAGCAGACCACGTGCTGTGCTTTGGGATAGACAGAATCGCCTTTGGGTCGCCGATTCAGGGAATGACAGGATCTTAGTCTTTGGAGGGACGCGGCCAGTAGGTATTCCTGTTCCCAATCCCGTTAGTCTAGCGACTGTAGGCGAGGACGTCTACGTGGCATCTCTGCAACCTTCAGGAGTCTTCAAGGTTTCGCTCGATCTCCAGATGTCACAAGTAGGATTTGAGATGCGCACGCCAAGGTCCGTGGCCGGTGGATCAGATGGTCACATCTACGCCTCCGACCAAAACAGCATATGGCTGCTGAACTCAAGTGGCAATTGGGTTCGGATTGCTGGAACGGGATCCATCGGTCTTTCCGATGACTCCGTAATTGGTCAGTTGGCGTCTTTCAATGGGCCATGCGGCCTTCTATGGACGCGTACGCAGATGGGTGAAGGACTCGTATTCAGTGATAGCGGGAATGACCGAGTCCGGGCCCTCGTTCCGATTTCAGAACCGCAAACTGGAGCCATAAGGGTTACGAATTTGGTCACCGGATCCGTTCTCGCTGGATCAACTCCAAACCAACTAGTCAAGCTCGCAAACATCGAAAGCCTTGGAGATGTCGAAGTTTTGATCGACGGACATTCTTCTCCGGTATTCGGATGGGGCGACTACAAGGGTATCGTCCGAGTCCCTCTGAGCCCCTCATCCCAGGCGTGGAACTTTTCATTAAGGAGGGCCGGAGTGTTGATTTGGGAAGCCCCTGTTCGTGTTCTTGAAGATGCTTTAACAATAATTCCTCCAATCCGAACGGAGAAAGGAGCAATGGTGTCGCCTACAGCGCCAGCTACTAGAGGCGAAGCGATTTCACTTCTCGTGACCGGAACAAAAGATGAGCAGTTATTCGCAACGGTTAACGGGCAGGCGACACAGATTGAACTTGTTCGGCCCGGAATCATAGGAGGCACGTGGGAGGTGTTTGCTCGTGTTCCTTCGGGATTGTGGCCTCGAGGCACTTATATGTTGCATTTATACTACAAAACTGAGGCGACGACATTGGACGTAATCAATCTTGCTACAACTCAGATCTGGATCAATTAGATTCGCGCCGTTTCATGCTTGACATGGCGAGCACCAAGAATTTCGAAGGCAAGAGGCCCGAACGAAACCAGGACCAGAAACGGGTCGAAAAACTCGAACAAAAGATCCGGCAGAAGGACGAGGTTCTGGCCGAATTACTGGCGGAGCACATCTCCCTAAAAAAGAACTTGGGGAACTCTAAACGGACGATGGGTCGAGAAGGATGTGCGGGACGCGGCCGTAGACTTCGTCCGCAAATGGTCAAAGAAGATAGATACGACGATCGATCAACTGTTGCGTGTCTTGGAGTTGAACGCCAGCAAGTTCTACGACTGGCGCAGCCGCTATGGAGCGGTCAATCAACACAATGCTGGGTTCCCCGCGATTTCTGGCTGGCGGAGTGGGAAAAGAAAGCCATTCTGGATTTTCAGGAAAAATACCCGCTAGAAGGATACCGGCGGTTGACTTACATGATGATCGACGCCGATGTGGTGGCCGTGAGTCCATCCAGCGTGTTCCGCATACTTCGCAATGCAGACAGACTACGGCGCTGGGCCACAAAACAAGCAACAAGGGTACCGGCTTCGAGCAACCGCTGCGGCCGCACGAGTATTAGCATGTGGATATTGCGTACGTCAATATCTACGGAACGCTCTATTTTCTCTGCGCCGCTCTTGATGGAGCCAGCCGCTACATCGTGGCCTGGAGTCTGCGCGAATCGATGCGGGAGCCGGAAGTGGAACTGGTGTTGGAGCGAGCCAAAGAGAAGTTTCCCGAAGCGAGGCCTCGCATCATTCTGACAACGGCCAGCAGTTTATTGCCAAGGACTTCAAAGAGTTCATTCGCCTTTCCGGCATGAGCCATGTTAGGACGGCGCCTTACTATCCGCAATGCAACGACAAGCTGGAACGGTGGAATCAGTCAATCAAGAGCGAGTGATCCGCCCAGGCGTGCCTGTTTGCCTTTAGGATGCTGGGCACCTCATTGAGCAGTATGTGCGGATCTACAACGAGCAGCGCCTGCACAGTTCTCTTGGTTATGTGACCCCGCTGGACATGCTCGAAGGTCGACTTGATGCTATCCTCGAACTCCGCGATCGCAGCAAGGTCGAAGCAACTCGCTTGCATCGCGAGCACGAACAGAAAAAACGTGCCGCCGAGGAGTTAGAGAAAACGGCAGCATAAACTGACCTGCCCCGAAATGTTCAGCCAAACACAGCTTTAAAAAGTCTCGGTTCTTATCATACGCCATGTGAGTCATCCCGCCGGAGTCGCCCGTCGACGAAGACTCTTTGAAGCAGGACCGCGCACAGCGGGCAAGGGCGCGCCAGCGGGCGCGGCCGGAGGCGAACCCTTGAGCGCGAGCACGGTTCTGCTATGGGAAAGCTTCGACGGGCGGTCCGCCGGGATGACGTCCATCCTGCTGGTGGGCTCTGCGTTCGATGCCGCGGCTGCTGCCGCATACTCTGCTGGCGTCCGATACGCCAGGCTGCTGTGAGGCCTTTCGTTGTTGTAGTCCTGCCGCCACGCCTCCGTTTTCAGCCG
>JADLEA010000485.1 GCA_020846365.1 Bacteroidota bacterium | reverse complement strand
TGGGTTTCGCGCCGAGCGCGCGCCCCAGATGCACGTTGATCAGGAGACCGGCGAGGGTCTTCCATGCCGGCACACCGCTCAACTCGTCGTTCCCCGGTATGTCGAACGGCATGCCGAATCGCGCCGCAAGCCGCATCGCCTCGATCCCGTCCACCGCAAGCCGCTCGGGGTCGGTGCCGGCGCCGAGGGAACCATACACCAGATCAATCTTGGTCATCTCCGCCCCGGCCGCTCCGGCAAGCAACACCGTCTCCGGCGTGTTCAATCCCCTGTGCGCTCTCACCGTGAGCAACGTCGCGGGATCCAGCAGCTCGCGCATCAACCTCACATTCTCGAACGAGGTAATCGTGCCGTCCTGCTGGTGCGTCAAGAGACCGTCCAACAGGCCTTCATACCTCGCCTCCCACGACGGGTTGATCACGAGAAACCCGTCGATGCCCCATCGCTCGCAGATCTTCCCGTGCACGAGGTCCATGAGCGGACATCCGCTGCCGAGGAACTTAAACACCAGCGGCTTTGCCGTCTGATGCCGCAGCGTCACCGGCCGGAATGCGGACCGGGTCTTGAGGCCGTTGCGCACCGACGCCAGTTCTTCCTCGCGAATCCTCCTCACGCCTTTGGGCAGGACACCTGCCTGCCTCGCTTCCAGAATGACCGGGTCGCAGAGTGCACGGTAGGCGCCTTCCAGACGCGCGGCGTCTTTCGCTCCCTTCGCCTTCAACATCTCTTCACGGATTCTCATCCGTTTGATGCCGGGCGAAGTCTTTCCCTCCGACCAGCGGAGGAGCTTCTCCACGATTTCATCCAGATAGCCACGCACGACGGGATCGTGAACCGTGTACGTATAACCGGAGGTGATATCCGGTTTGACGCGCGCGCGCCCCGCGCCGGCACCGTTGATCTTCGCTCCCTCGACGTAGGCGACGATGTCCTCGATCGCGGCGTGCTCGTCGAAGCCGCGGTCAAAGCCCAGCTCGGCAGCCAGCTCCGGCGTGATCGCTTTTCCTCCGAGGATCACGCGGCTTCCCGCGCGAACCCCCGCGGCGTCCAGGAGATCCACGAAGCGTCCGAGCAGCTCCGCCACGCCGTATCCCAGCGTGCGGCTGACAAGGATATCGTCAAAATGTTCGGACGCCGCCCTCCGGACCACAGCATCCATGCCGAGGTCCGGCGAGAGGAGAACGGTTTTGTGACCCCGCCGGGCCAGCGCATTCCGGATGATCTTGATGCCGACGTCATGCACCGGATCCAGGGGCACGCAAAGAATGTTCCGGGGAGTCATGCGTCTTCTCCCTTCTCCCGCGCCCCCGCGAAGGCCTCGAGCCAGCGGTACGGATCGCCGGGCTTGTGCACGTATTTCCGCATTCTCACCCGCATCCCGTAGCCGTCGAACTCCTGAAACATCACATCCACCTCTCCCAGCTGAAGCTCCTGGCCGAGCCGGAGGGCAAGATCCTTGCCCTCCTGCTCGCTGGAACAGATGAGATAGGTTTCGATGTCCAGTCCGTCCACAACCCTGTCCAGGGCTCGCATGGCGGTTACTCGTAGATGCCGGCGTGTTCGCAAACGATCTCGATCAGCATCACGAGTCCGCGCACGACCATCCGGGCCCGTTCCGGAATCACCTGACCGTTCTCATCCGTGGTGCCCAGGCCGGGAGAGATGAAGATGTTGGCGTCGTAGGCGATCGTCGGGATGATGCCCATCTGGGACATGCCGTCCTGGAACAGATTGCTGCCGGCGTACATGTCTTCGATCGAGAAGATGGGGATGCCCAGCTTGCCGTCTTTCCAGCTGTCTTCGTAGTTGATCTCCACCGCGCCGGAGTTGTAGGTCTTCGCAAACTTGAAAGACTTGCGGATGCGGCTGTCGATCTTTCCGAACTCTTCGGTCACGATCTTGTACAGGTCGTCCACTGGCTTCTTCAGGATCTGGGGTTTTTCCCGGAGGGCTTTGAGTGCCGCGACCTGGCCCGAGAGACCTTCCTTGCCCGGATCCATGGTTACGTAACCGGCCTTGCCGTACGAGGCCGTGGTGCCATAGCGGGCGCCGTGGTACCCGAGAACCCGGCGGATGGGCACCATGACTTCTTCACGACCGATCATGAGCGCGCTGGTCGGCGAGCCCGAGGCCTTGTCCATGCTGAAGATCATCACATCCGCACCGACCTTCTTGATGTTGGTGCCGATGATCGGAATGCCCCAGGCGTTGTCGATCACGTACGGCACATTGTAGGATTGTGCGATCTCGGCGATGCCCTTCAACAACAGCGGCGTCCCCTCGGCATCCTTCTGTCCGTACCCGTAGCCGGGAGTGTCATACCCCAGCGAGGCAAAACCGCCCAGCATGATTTCGTGCTGCTTCGCGGAAGTGCGGAGAGCGGCGATGGATCCTTTGACATCCACGTTCTTCATCAATGGGACCGGGTGGTACTTGATGCCGTGGACGGGATAGGATGCGCCGGGGAGCGGCACGAGGACCGTGTCCAGGTTGTTCTGCCGCTTCGTGTAGAACCCAAGCTCGCCCGCCGTGCTGCCGCGGTCGGCCAGGATGTCCTTGTACTTGGGCGGATACGGACGCCCGTAACCACACTGGTGGTGGATATGGCGTTCATACGGCGCGATGTAACGCGTTCGGTAGTTGTCTCCCCTCCCCTGCATCGGCGGGGTCATGAGCGTGTCGAAGGCCGTCCAGAGTCCGCCTTCACAGGTGTTCACCGGCGCCGCATCGTAATCGTCGCCGTAGAAGTCTTTGATGATCTCGCGGATTTGATCCACATACACCGAGAGCGAAACGACCTTGCGGGATTCCGCCGCCATCGCCTTCTCGATGTCCGCGCGCAGCGGAGACGGGCACCCTGAAATGGCGCCGGTGAGTCCGATCGCCCCCTTCAGCTCCGCGGGTATGTTGAGCGACTCCGCCGCCTTCTTCGCTTCCGCATAGATCTTCGGCGTGTTCATCTGAAGGCGCTTGTACATCTGAAACTTGAACGCTGGCTTTGCCATCTGGTGCTTCCTTTCTTAGGATGGGTTTGGAAAAATTCCGTGAATGCACACCGGATCGCCGGGACGCAGACCGAGGTCCGCTCCGGAAATCCGTTTCTCCATACGGAGGACGGTGTTCTGATGATTGGGCATGTGCGTGTCGTCGAAGCCCACGAGCGTGCCGACGGGCTTCCCGTTGATCGACACCGGGTCTCCCGCTACGAGCACCGCGGCGTCGCGCAGCTCCACGAAGGCAAGGTACGCGATGCGCTGGACCGTCTCCCCAGGTCCGGCCGCCGCTTCGTCGGTGCCGATCAGCTCGATGACCGTGCCGGCCGGAAACGTGCGGGAGATCGGTGTGATGAGTTGCAGATTGCGGTTCTCCAGAAGTCCGTTGAGGACGACGACGACCCGCCCGTGGACGTCCTCCTTTGCCGTGTAGAACGAACGGTTCACCAGCTTGCGCGCGTAGGGATCGGTCATGGACACCTCACACAAACCGTGTGACAAAGCTGTCTACGTCGCCGTAGAGAAAATCCACCACGGGGAGTTCGATCATGGTGTAGCACCCCGGCTTCTGCTTCATTGTTGCGCGCGCGGCTGAGACCATCACCTGCGAGGTCAGCGCCGGGTTGTTTACCTTGAGCTGGAATTTCATGGACTGGTTGTGGGTGATGCCCGACACGCCGTTCCGCTCCAGGAGCACGCCGTGACCGGTGTCCATCAGGGAGCTCACGTCTTCCACCTGGAAGACGTAGGTGCGGTCCTTGACGAAGTACGGATCCTTCTTGATCAGCTGCTCCACCGTTTCGAAGCTGGCGCCGTCTTTGAGCTGGACGTACACCATGCGGCGGTGGACGCCCATGCCTGCGGGCACGGTGATGGAGATTGCATCTTTCACGCCCGGGATTGCCCGGACCGCCACCGAGTGTCCCATGGAGAGGCCGGGGCCGTAATTCGTGTAGGTGATGCCGCGGGGCGCCATGGCCTGGAACCATCCGCGGATCACGGAATCGATGCCCGGGTCCCAACCCGCGGAGAGGATCGAGACGGTGTTGTGCTTCTTCGCGATGGCGTCCAGCTCTCTGCGCAGGGCGGGGATTTCCTGGTGGACATCGAAGCTATCCACGGTCCGGATCCCCCGTTCCAGCATCGACTTCGCGGTCGCCTTCACGGCGCGCGACTGGCAGGAGAGCACGGCCACGTCGACGGGCATGAGCTCGCCGATATCGGAGACGAGCGGTTTGTTGCGCGGGATCTGGTGGGCCCGGTTGTCGGGGTTGAGCTTCGCAACGACTTCCGGCACTTCCACGATCCCCACCAGTTCCATATCCGGCTCCGCGAGGACGGCATCCACTGCGCAGCGGCCGACGTTACCGAAACCGAGTACAGCGACCCGGATCTTGTTCATAGTCAACTCCCGTGTGTTTCGTGAAGAGATTTCCCTCCCGGCTTCCTGTCGATGTAGGCGCAGAGCGCCTTCCCTGCCGCGTCACCATGCGCGCGCACGAGGCGTTCGACGGTCGGGCCGTCGCGCTTCTGGAGGGCGGCGAGGATGCGTTCATGCTCCTTCATGGAGGTGGCAAGGTGGGAGAGGACGGACAT
>JADLEA010000484.1 GCA_020846365.1 Bacteroidota bacterium | reverse complement strand
TGTACCAGTTCATCTCGGGCTACACCTCCAAGATCGCCGGCACCGAAGTCGGATTGACCAAGGAGCCGGAGATGACCTTCAGCACCTGCTTCGGCGCGCCGTTCATGGTGCATCATCCCTCCTTCTACGCCGATCTGCTCAAGCGGAAAATCCTGAAGCACAACGTGCACTGCTGGCTGGTGAACACGGGATGGATCGGCGGGCCGTACGGGGTGGGAAAACGGATCAGCATCCGGTACACGCGCGCCCTGCTCAATGCCGCACTCGACGGCAAGCTCCTCAAGGTCCCGTACAAGACAGACCCGGTGTTTGGCTTTGAGGTGCCGCAGGAATGCGAAGGCGTGCCGGAGACGGTTCTGAATCCGTCCGGTTCGTGGCCGGACAAAGAATACTACGCGCAGAAATACCGCGAGCTGGCGTCGCGGTTCATCGAGAACTTCAAAAAGTATGAAGAAGGGTGTCCGCCGGAGGTGAGGGCCGCAGGGCCCAAACGCTGATCAGCGTCTTCTTGCCCCGCCGAAGATAGACCCCAGGACGCCGCGTACAACTTCGCGGCCGATCTGGGTACCTGCCGAACGCAAGACGCTCTTTGCCACCGAGGCCAGCGCGCTCTCCGGCTCGCGTCCCCGCGGCCGGGGCGCGGCAACGGTCGTCTCTGCAGACTGCCGAGCCACCTCCTGCTCTTCAACGCGGGCTTTCAGCTTCTCGTATGCCGATTCACGATCCACCGCCTTCTCATAGTGCCCGTACAGCACGGAGGACTTGATGATCTGGTTCCGCTGTTCCGGCGTAATGGGTCCGATTTGTCCGCGGGGCGGACAGACCATCGCGCGTTCCACGATGCCCGGTGCGCCTTTCGCGTCCAGGAATGACACCAGTGCTTCGCCGACACCCAGCTCCGTGATCACCTTCTGCACGTCGAATGATGGATTCTCACGGAACGTTTCGGCGGCGGCCTTCACGACCTTCTGATCTCGCGGCGTGAATGCCCTCAGCGCATGCTGGACCCGGTTCCCCAGTTGTCCCAGAACGATATCCGGGATGTCGCGGGGATTCTGGCTGATGAAGTAGACGCCCACGCCTTTGGACCTGACCAGGCGCACGACCTGTTCGATCTTGGTCAGCAACGGTTTCGGCGCATCGGTGAACAGCAGGTGGGCTTCGTCGAAGAAGAAGACCAGCTTCGGCTTTTCCGGATCGCCGACTTCAGGCAACCGCTCGAAGAGCTCGGCCAGCATCCAGAGAAGGAACGTCGCGTACAGCTGCGGGGACTGAAAGAGCCGGTCGGCGGCCAGGATGTTGATGACGCCCTTGCCCGTATGGTCCACCTGCATGATGTCTTCCAGGTCGAATGCCGGTTCGCCGAAGAACGTCTCGCCTCCCTGTTCCTCCAGTCCCAGAAGTCCCCGTTGAATTGCCCCGATGCTCGCTGCGGACACGTTGCCGTAGGCGGTCTTGAACTTGGATGCATTGTTCCCTACGTACTCGAGCATGGAGCGGAGGTCTTTCAGGTCCAGAAGGAGAAGTCCGCTGTCATCGGCGATGCGGAACACCATCGTCAGAACCCCGGCCTGGGTTTCATTCAGGTTTAGCAGGCGGCCGAGCAGGAGGGGGCCCATCTCCGATATTGTGGCACGAACCGGGTGCCCCTGCTCTCCGAAGACGTCCCAGAACACGACAGGGCAGCTGGAGAAAGCGAAGCCATCGAGCTTCATCTGCTTGATCCGCTCGAGGATCTTGGGTTTTTCGGTCCCGGGTTGACTCACGCCCGAAAGGTCTCCCTTCACATCGGACAGGAAGACGGGCACCCCGATACGGCTGAACTGTTCGGCCATCACCTGGAGACTCACCGTCTTGCCGGTTCCTGTTGCGCCGGCGATGAGTCCGTGGCGGTTCGCCATATGGGGAAGAATGGAAGCTTCACGGTCGCCTTTGGCGATCAACAGCGGTTCGAGTGTTCCGGACATGGGCTTTCCTGAGCGTGGGGGTTTGGAGGATGGTAATATAGACACTGCGGGGAAGAATATCAAAGAGAAACGCCGGGAGCCGGACGGCATCCGGATCCCGGCGGAAGAGCATGTTGCAGGGGTTACTTGCGCTGAGCCATTTCCATCAGGAGCGTGATATCCACGACATCTCCCGCCACCAGGCCGCCCGTCTCAATGGCTTTGTCCCATTTCAGACCGTAGTCAAACCTGTTCACCGACGCGGTGGCCTTGAAACCGATCTTCACATTGCCCCAGGGATCCTTGACCTGACCGGTATGTCTCGCCTCGAAGACGACCGGCTTCGTGACGTCCCGAATCGTCAGGTTCCCGATCACCTTGTAGGTGTCTGTTCCGGACTTCTCTATGGACGTGCTCTTGAATGTGATCTCCGGGAATTTCTCCGCGTTGAAGAAGTCGTCGGAGCGCAGGTGTTTGTCGCGCGCTTCATTGTCCGTATCGACGCTTGCCGTCTTGATGGTGGCTTCCAGAATGCTGCCCGTGAAGTCCTCCTTGGCCGTCTGCTGCAGCGTGACCGTGAATTCCTTGAATCTCCCCGTCACTTCGGCGATCACGAGGTGCGCGACGGAGAACGAGACCTGGCTGTGCGCCGGGTCATCAACCCAGACGGTCTGAGAGACGGAGCCGGAGACAGCGAGGACGATGGTGCTCAGGAGCGTGAGGAGTTTCGTCATGGTAGTGTGCCCGCGTTGTTTCTGATACATGTGCTGTATCGGATACAACGACCGCCCGGGGAGCGAAGTTCCGTGAGGCGGGGGGTGCCGCACAAATTATTTTGAACTCAAAATAATTCTTCCCTGCTCCGGAGGCCGGTGCCCAGCTTGCGCAGGAGCGCCGCGAGGCGCACCTGCTCCGCGGCGGACAGGACGGAGGCAAGGCGCGCGACGGCCTTGGCGTGCGGCGGGAAGATGCGTTGCAGCAGGCGAGTTCCCCTTCCGGTGAGTTCCACGTACGACACCCGCCGGTCTTCGGCACAGACGCGCCGGCGCAGGAGGCCTTCCTTCTCCAGGTTGTCCACGATCACGGTCGTGTTGCCACCGCTGGAGAGCAGCTTGCGGGAAAGCTCGCCGAGCGTGAGCGGACCGAGATGACCGAGCGCCTCGAGGACCCCGAACTGCGGCTGCGTGAGCCCGTATGTGCGGATGTCCTCCTGCGCGTGGCGGTCAAACGTGGCAAATGCCCGCGCAAGTTTGACCCAGAGATCCAGCGCGCGGTCCGCCTTCCGTCCGTACGTCCGTTTCCTCGCTCTCCCCTGTGATGTCATGTGGTCCTCATCGTGTGACAGCGTTGCAACTCCGGCAATTTTTCCCGATCTTGGGTTGGCAAACGGAGCATTCCATGAATATTCTCGTCACCGGCGGCGCAGGATTCATCGGCAGTCATGTCGTGGAGCGGTTTCACGCAACGGACACGGTCACGGTGCTTGACAATTTCCGGTCGGGATTCAGGCACAATCTCCAGGGCCTTCGGGCCCGCGTCGTGGAAGGAAGCATCACCGACCGGGCAGCCGTCGAGGACCTGTTGCGGGGCGTGGACCACGTTTTTCATCTGGCCGCCCTGGTTAGCGTCCCTGAATCCATGGAGAAGCCCGGCGAAGCGGTGGCGATCAACGTGCAGGGAACGCTCAACATTCTGGAGGCCGCGCGGACGCACAAGGTCCGCAAGGTCGTCATTTCCTCCTCGGCGGCAATCTACGGAAACAACCCCGAAGTGCCCAAACACGAAACGATGCTCCCCGAACCGCGGAGTCCATACGCCATCACCAAGCTGGATGATGAATACTACGGCCGCATGTTCAGCGAGGATTTCGGCGTGCCGGTCGTGGCCTTGCGCTACTTCAATGTCTTCGGTCCGCGTCAGAATCCCCGCTCCCAGTACGCCGCGGCCGTTCCCATTTTCATCGAACGGTGTCTCGCCGGCCAGGACCTTGTGATCCATGGCGACGGCGAGCAGACACGGGATTTCATCTACGTGAAAGACGTTGTGGAGGCGAATGCTCTCGCCGCCGCCTCCGGCGCAACCGGAGTTTTCAATATCGCGTGCGGAAGGAGCATGAGCATCAACACGCTCGCGGAAACGCTCAAGAACCTCACGGGGTCCTCGTCGCGCATTGTCCACGCCGGGGAACGCTCCGGCGACGTAAAGCACTCTCTGGCGACCACGGAAAAGGCGGCCCGGGTTCTGAAGTTCACCCCTTCGCACACGCTCGAACAGGGTTTCGCAGAGACCATCGCCTGGATGCGATCCCGCCCGGCGTAGCTCACCTCACCCGTCACGCCGCGGCGTTCATCCGGTGTTCCCGGTGGGGTCCGCTGCGCCCTTCCTTGCGACGGCGGAATGCTTTCAACATCTCCCCGGTGAGCAGCACAAGCGACGGAACTGCGCACGCCAGAAGCAGGTCCTGCGCCTCCAGCGGGATCATGGAGAAAGGCACGCGCGCAGCCGGGATATACACGACCCCCAGCGAGAGCACGATCGTGACGAGGATGGCCCAGCGCAATGGCACGTTCTTCGCCCGCCGCCTTCCACCCCGGGTGTTCCGCAGGAACACCTGCCCCAGGTAGGATTCGGTGAGGGACTTGCAGTTCAATGCGTTGTACAGCCGCGCGGCGATGAGCGCAATGAAGAACAACGTCATCGCGTGCGCGTGGCTGAATCCCATCGAAAGTGCCGTGACATACACGCCCATGGTCACCAGCCCGATCGCCATCCCCAGCGTGCTGATGAACACGTAGGACTCGGCATTCAGCATGCCCTCTCGCCGATCCCGCGGTTTTCTGCGCATGCTCCCCCCTTCGGGCGGCTCGACCCCGAGCGCGATGGCGATGAGTCCGTCCATGATGAAGTTGATGAACAGGACGTGGACGGCATTAAGGGGGAGCGGGAAATTCCCGGCAAGCGCGATAAGGAGCGCCAGGACGGTCCCCATGTTCCCGCTCAGCAGGAACACAAGGTATTTCCGTATGTTCTGAAAGATGCTGCGCCCTTCGCGCACCGCGTTCACAATCGTCGCAAAGTTGTCGTCCGTGAGAATCATCGCCGATGCCTGCTTGCTCACGTCCGTGCCGGTGATGCCCATCGCAACCCCGATGTCCGCCTTCTTCAACGAAGGGGCGTCATTCACTCCGTCGCCGGTCATGGCGACAATATGCCCGTTGTCCTGCAGCGCGGTGACGATACGGAGCTTGTGTTCCGGCGAGATGCGGGCGAACACGTCTGTATCCAGGACGCGGGCCCTCAGATCTTCATCGGTGATGCCTTCCAGGTCCTCACCGGTGAGGACGCCGCTGCCATGCTTGAGGATGCCCAGTTCGCGGGCGACGGCCACCGCCGTGAGCCGGTGATCTCCCGTAATCATCACAGGTCTGATCCCCGCCTGCTCGCAGGTGTGGATTGCGTCCCGCACCTCGGGCCGGGGGGGATCCTGCATGCCGATGAGCCCCGCAAACACCAGTTCGTGTTCTGCCTCCTCCATGCGTGACTCCGACTCCAGGCGGCGGTAAGCGACTGCCAGCACGCGGAGCGCTTCGCCCGCCATGGTGCGCGCCTTTTCCAGAAGCAGCTGCCGCTCTTTCTCGGAGAGCGGCAACTCGCCGTGTTCCCTCGCCCTTTTCGCACAGATGGCAAGGATGACTTCCGGCGCGCCCTTGGTGTACGCGGTGAAGACCTTCCCCTCACGATGCACCGTGGTCATCTTCTTCGTCTCGGAGGAGAATGGGATTTCCCATGCTCGGGGGGAAGCCGCCGCCTCGCGTTCATAATCCAAGCCCGCTTTTGCTCCTGCAACCAGCAGGGCCGCCTCGGTGGGGTCTCCCAGGATTTCCCACCCGTCGTCATCCGATTTCCGGAGCCCCGCGTCGTTGCAGAGGATCGCCGCTTTGAGCGTCCGCATAAGCACCGGTTCCCGGGCAGGGTCGATGGCCCGGC
>JADLEA010000483.1 GCA_020846365.1 Bacteroidota bacterium | reverse complement strand
GCAGTGATGATCCTCGGGCCGCCGCTTGCCCCCGTGACTAACAGCGGCTCGCCTTGCGGGTCGATCACGATCGTCGGACTCATGGAGGAGAGAATGCGTTTGCCCGGTGCGATTGCGTTGGCTTCGCCCTGGACAAGTCCAAAGGCATTCGGACTGCCGGGTTTCGACGCGAAATCATCCATCTCATTGTTCAGGAGGAATCCGGCGCCCGTGACGGTGACCGCGGATCCGAATCCATGATTGATCGTGGTGGTGAGCGCCACGACGTTGCCAGCGCTGTCGGCGACGGAGAAATGCGTCGTGTGCATGCTCTCGGAACGCTGAACGGGAGTGCCATGCGCGACATCGGCGGAAGGGGTAGCGCGTTCCGGATCGATAGATTCTCGCCTCTCCGCCGCATAGGCCTTGGAGACGAGCGCGGCCTGGGGGATGGTCAGAAAATCGGGATCGCCAAGAAAATGATTCCGGTCTGCAAACGTGCGCCTCATGGCTTCGACTGCCAGGTGCACTGCCTCGGGTGAGTGCCAGCCCAGACTCCGGAGGTCATAGGCCTCGAGGATGTTTGTGATCATGGCTACACTCATGCCGCCTGATGATGGAGGGGGCATGGAGACGATCGTGTGTTGACGGTACGATGCCGTGACCGGCTCGCGCCAGACGGCCGAGTAGGATCTCAGATCCTCGGCAGTGATGATGCCGGTCCCGCGGCGCACTTCCTCCACGAGAAGCCGTGCGGTTTCCCCCTCATAGAAGCCCTGCGGACCACGTTCTGCGACGCGTTGCAGGCATCGGGCGAGGTCCTGATTCTTCCATATCGATCCTTCCTCAACGGGACGGCCCTCCGGAAGAAAGAGCGCAGCCGAGGCAGGATATCTGACGAGCCGCGCTGAGTCTGACCGAATCGAGCCTGCGAAATCGGCCGTGACCGGGAAGCCGTCATGGGCTAGCCGGATCGCCGGCGCAACGACATCCTGCCACGGGAGCCGCCCATATTTCCGGTGTGCTTCATAGAGACCGGCAACACTGCCGGGCACGCCGGCGGAAAGGTGGCCGGTGATTGACAGATCGGTGGGCGTTCCCGCGGAATCAAGATACATGTCGCGCCGCGCTGCAAGCGGGGCCTTTTCGCGGAAGTCCAATGAGGCAAGGGTGCCGTCATGCAAGCGAAGCACAAGAAAGCCGCCTCCTCCGATGTTGCCGGCCTCGGGCATCACCACGGCGAGAGCGAATGCCGTGGCAACGGCAGCGTCGATGGCATTTCCACCCTGCTTCAGGATGGCCACGCCGGCCTCGGAGGCCAGAGGAGCATCGCTCGCGACCATCCCGTGTACGCCGGTCGTTTCTTGTCCCGCGCGGAGCAGCTCCCATGTGGGAGGGAGCGTGGCGGAAGGAGGCGCGGGAATGTGCACCTTCGGCGCGCACCCAGCCAGCAAGATCAGTATGCTTATGAAGAGAATCCGGGAAGAGAGGGGCTGCATCAGAGTCTCACGGAAGTGTTTCCAGATATTCGGCGAAGGACCAGCGGACCGTTTCATGATGCCGGTGCGCGCCTTCACGCATCTAGACGGGCAGCGCTGCAATCTGCGCGGCAGGTGCAGTTGCCAGCGCGATCTCGCGAGTTTCATCTTCGGACACCGCAGTATAAAAGTGGTAATAGGTATCGTCGCGGACGATGACAAACGGTTTGGCCGCATGGAGGGCATCGAACGTTCCCGGCGGGCCTATCCGCAGAATCGGATTCTGGGGCAACGGTTGCCAGCCACGCGGAAATCGCCCGGGTGAGGTCCATGCAAGCCCATCCTGGGCATGCTTCCGGTCCCAGCTGTAGTACGCCATGAACCACCGATCGCCCAGCCGGAACACGCTGGGGTCGCCGGTGCGGCCTGTGGAGTCCCATGCTCCGGGATTCCGGCTTCCGACCAGCAACGGTGCATCCTCATCGTGAACAGTCCAATGCAGAAGATCACTGGAGCTTGCATGGCCGATGTGTTCCTCCTCCACGCCGCCCACGATTCCCGAGGCATTGAAGAAAAGCAGATAGGTGTCCCCGACGTTGAGTACATGCGGGTGCCATATGGCATCTTTCCGCCATCCCGTGCCTTGAGGACTGATGACCGGATTGTGGGCGTAGCGCGTCCATCGCGAAAGGTCAGGGGACGTCGCGACGTTCAAGGTCTTGAGACCTTTCTCATATCCCGGTGCTGTCGTTCCGAAGTAGAAGAGATAGTACAGGTCATCCTTCTGACAGATGAACGGTCCGGGCGTGCCCTCTGCGTCCGGTGTGCCCGGAATCCCGCTTGGTCCGAAGATTGGATTCCGTCCGTCCTTCTCCCAATGCACAAGGTCGTCAGACCAGGCGAGTCCGACCTGCGGCCGTGTGACGGCCGCGTATCCGCGGATGTCGTTTCTGAGCCGGGCATACCCGGCATACACCATACCGAAGCGCCGGAGGCGTGTGTCGTGCCAGACCACAGGCGATTCCACCATGCCTGCATCCCACGACCCGGGTTCGCCGCACGGAACACACACACCATGTTTGCGAAGGTTCATCAGGAGAGATCCTCTCCTCCATGATAGGAGAAAGGAGTCGAAATCGCAACTTCAGGTGGGCAGATCTCACCGTGGCAGACCGCCAACCATGTCCGTGTTTACCGCAGTCGACGGTACCAGCTTGCATGCGGAGTCCTTGCTATGTATCTTGTGCAGGATCACCATGACCGCACCAGGCATTTACCCTATCGAACTCAAGAGCTACGAACTGGATCACCGCGGAGAGATGCCGCTCTGGGTGGTCTTCCGTTTCCTGCAGGAAGCGGCGGAGCTCAATGCGGTCGAGCTCGGCTTTGACACGGAGACCATGTTGAAGCAGGCGCTCACCTGGATGCTGGTGCGATTGCAGTTGAGGGTCGGCGAGGTGCCTTCGGGACGAACGATCGTCAGAGCGGAATCCTGGCCCTCAGGCGTTGAGAGCAGATTTGCGATGCGTGATTTCCGGTTGTATCAGGAGGGAGCGGCGGGACCGTTCGCCGTCGCCACCAGCGCATGGCTTCTGATCGATATTAACCGTAAAAGGCCAGTGACGGTTGCGAACATTCTCAAGGGCGATCACCTTATCCACCAGGAGCACATGATTGCGGATCCATTTCCGCAAATCAACCCATCCGGCCGACCGGATTTCGAAACGGCTTTTCGCATCAGGCGTTCAGATCTGGACATGAACGACCATGTCAACAATACGCATTATGTGGAGTGGCTTTCGGAGGCGGTCCCGGAAACCATCTGGCGGGGTTGGAGTGTTGTTGCGTTGGATATCGAGTACAAACGGGCTGTGCAATTCGGCGAGACCGTGAACATCAGCACGTATGCCGTTGACAGCGCCACATATGTACATCGCATGACGGGAAGCAGCGGGAGCGGTGACATCGTGCTCGCGCGCACCGTCTGGAAGAAACGTTGACATGCCGTTGCATGAACGAACTGTGATACCGGCCGGCCAGACAATCACCCATTACCGCATACTCTCCAGAATCCTTACGGGAGAGCCGGGGGAGCTCTACCGGGCTGAGGATCTGCGTGGAAAGCGCGCGGTTGCGCTGAGAATCCTCTCCCGCTATGTTACCCGTGACCTTGAGACGCGGGAACGGTTCATGCAGGAAGTGCGCGCTGCTTCGGGGCTGGACCATCCGAATATCTGCGCCATTGCCGACATTGCCGAGACGGAGGATGGCAGGCTGTTCATGGCGATGGTGTGCTACGAGGGAGAGACCATTGGAGAGAAGCTGCTTCGAGGCCCTCTTTCCGTAGAAACGTCCATTGCTATCGCACGGCAAATGACTGAAGGCCTCACGGTGGCGCATGAGAACAATATCGTTCATGGACACCTGCAGTCGGCCAATGTGATGGTAACCGGCGACGGAGTGGTGAAATTGATGGACTTCGGCCTGCCGCACGACAGTGAATACTGGGACACCCGCGAAAAGCCGGCATCCGGTGCCGCGGAATACCGGTCGCCGGAACAGCTCCGGGGGGAGACTCCCGATGAGCGTTCTGACATCTGGGCGTTCGGACTCATCCTGTATGAGATGTTGACCGGGATGATGCCGTTTCGCGCACCGAGCACTGCCGGCCGGATTGCATCCGAGAGCATTCGCGAGGTCGGCACAATACGACCTGACGTTCCCGGATCCCTGTCGCACCTCTGTGCCCGCTGTCTGGCGATCGATCCGCAGCGGCGCCCCCAAACCATGAGCGAAGTACAGTCTCTGCTCGGCCACTGGCCGTTCGAAATCAGCACAGAAGGACAATCGGGATGGAACCGTGTGCGCGGACGCTACATCGCCGCCGGGGTGGGGGCCCTCGTGGTTCTGACCGGCCTGCTCGTTCTCTACTTCTCGCGCTGACTTCCGCTCGCACTGTTCACCGTCACTCCACCATCCGCAAGGAGAGAACCGTGAAGCCCTATGCCATGCTCTGTGCGGCATTCTGCTATGCGCATGTTGCCTTTGCGCAGATATCATCTCCCGCCTCGACAGCTGGCGATCAGTTTGATCCTTCCGTCTCCCCCCCGGCTGCAGTGCTGGGATTCGTCCCCGGCGACAGGCCCGCACGGTACACACAGGTTCTTGAGTATAGCCGGCTCCTCGCGGCGCAGTCTCCGCGGGTCAAGCTGGTGGAAATGGGCGAAACTTACGAACACCGGAAGCTCCAGTACCTC
>JADLEA010000482.1 GCA_020846365.1 Bacteroidota bacterium | reverse complement strand
CAGCGTTGGCACATTCCAGTCAGGATTCTTCTACCCGTTGACGCTCGGCGACCCCAGAAAGCGCGAGCTTGGACAATCACCGGCTACCAAGCAGGTGGACATCCGGCTTGAGAAGGGCTTCACCATCGACGGTATCGGCCGGATCGCGGCGTATGTGGATGTCATCAACGCGTTCAACTGGGAGAACATTATCGCGTACAACAGCACGAACGTTGGTCAGCTGGCGTGGGAACGTACCGGCGACCCGACGGGCGGCCCGACGATCAATCGTCCGATCGGCATCAGCCCCAGCGGCAACGACGGTTCGTTGATCTATGACATTCCGCGCGAAGTGTTCTTTGGCATCAACTATACGTTCTAGTGCTTCCTTTACGGGATGCTACCAACTGGAAATTAAACATTAAGGACGCGTCATTATGAACAATTTCATAAGCCAAATCAGGGAGCGAGGCGCGCTGGCATTGTTGATCGCCTGCCTGCTGCTGGCGGGACCCGGCACGGCTCTCTACGCCCAGAACAAAGTCTCCGACATCAACGACCCTGCCGCTGGCAAAGGCATGATCGTCGCCGGAGAGCTCTGGGATTCCTATATGCCCCTGAACAAAGGGCCTTTCTACAGTGAAGCGACCCTCGACCTGCTCAAGGTCGTGAGGATCGGTAACTTCGAGCGGCAGTGGTCTTCACCAACCCACATGTGGCCGGGAGGGTGGAACTTCGGAGCATTCTGGAACAAGAACATCGAATTCACCGTCTGGGATCCGGACACCACGTTCAATCCGTCGACCATCGGCGGCGTGACAAACCCCTCGCATTACGCTGCGGCGGGATCAACGTTCGGGTACCTGGCGTACCCCAACACGGCGCGGGGCAAAACGATCCCCGGCGTGGGGGACCCGGCTCGCGACTACGCGAGAGAGACCAAGTGGGTTGATGCCACGAAACGCCACCGCATCCTCTACGAAGCAGGCCACCCGACCACGGCCGGTGTGGATGTGCAATACCGGATCCACCAGTATTCACTGAACTGGAACAACTTCAACGACTTCTATATTCTTGAACTCACGTTCACGAATACGGGCGTTGTGGATATGAACGCCGACGGCACGGCGGAGAAGACTGGCCACGTGATCGAAGGCCTCGCCCTGGCTCTTCACGGCGAGTATATGTCCGCGTACAGCCTGAATGAAGGCGCGGGACGCGGCAATGCATTCTTTGCACAGAGGGCAATCGGGTACTACGGCGACAACGATGCCGCCGGCGCACCGTGGGCAATGCACGTTGCATTCCCCGGCGAAAGTGGACCCGGGGTGAAGGACATGGGTATCTTCGCGGGTCCGCAGCGCTATATGGCAGATGTCTGGAGCGCCTGGACATGCCTGGGTGCAAAAGACGCCACCGGAACTGATTTCCCGACCCGGTTCGGAACACCTGCGGTTGGCACAGGCGCGGAACGCGGCTGGTACATGACCGCCGGCGTGGGCAAGGGCTTCAGCATGGGCATGGGAGACCCCAGAGACACGTTTATCGGCTCCATAGGTACCTACTTCGTCGATGGAGGCAAGTCGCTGGACAAGTCGAAGTTCAACCTCGCAGCGAATCCCAACCTCTTTGAGGCAGGGAGCACGGCGGGAGACCTGCGGACGTTTGTGTTGAAATCCTCAGGCCGGACAGCTCCCAACGGCGACCTCAAGACCACGAACAGCTTTGGTGTGAATACCTACGAACCCTCCTGGACGGCAGGATATACCGCAGCCAACAACTTCGACGGCGACGGATTCCTGGGTGTCGGTCCGTTCAAGCTGGAAGTGGGCCAGAGCGTGACGGTGACCCTTGCGGTCGCCGGCGGCTACCGGCTCCAGGGTGTTGCGAACGCCATCGGCACAGCGCGTTGGGTCTTTGACAACAAGACCAATGCCGACTACGACATTCCGGTCGACTATCCTGCCGTGCCGGAAATCCGCATCGACAACACGCTGACCCAATCCGTTCGCGTGCGCTGGGACAACAGGGCAAACTCCCACCCGGCGTTTGCGGGGTACAAGATCTACAAGACGTCACTCTCGCAACAGGTCGACTGGTTAACGGGCGGCACGCGGGGACTCGACGAGTACTGGCGCAACATGACGCCGGGCCCGACGCCCGCAAATCTGTTGAAGCCGGTCAACCCCGAATTCTCTGCTCAGGCGTTTGTCGCCGGCCGTACGGGCGTGCCTGATGGCTGGGGTCCCTATACGCTCATGGCGGTGATTCCGGAAGCAAGTCTTGCGACGTATGCTGATGCCAGCGCAGCCGGTTACAACTACTCGTGGGAAGACAAGGTCGTCGACGTAGGATTCAAGTACTGGTACTATGTCGCGGCATACACGGACCAGCCGCTGACGCTCGGTACAAGCTATGTGTCCTTCAATAATCCGCCGAATACCGACTTTGTTGAGACGTCAAACGTCAACAGGAACGGCGCCAGCGGATTATGGGTGAATACCTATCCGTTTGCCACCCTGAACACGTTCTTCCCGAAGACCACACAGGGGCTGAAAGACATCGGCACAGGGTTCATCGTGAAATCTGCTCTCGCGAATCCTGCAGATCTCGTCAGCGGCAAGGCAAAGATCGTAGTCAAGCCGAATCCGTACAAGAAGAAGGCGTTGTTTGACAATGCCACGCTTTCGTATGACCACAAGCTGACTTTCATGAACCTCCCGGGGAACGCGAAGATCACGATTCTGGATGTCTCGGGTCAGATCGTCGATCAGATCGTCTTCCAGTCGACCGATCCCAACAACGGCAGCACCTTCTGGGATATGTTCTCCAAGGATGGAATCGAAGTTGCCAGCGGCCTGTACATCTACGTGGTGGAGTATGACGGCGGGAAGCAGGTTGGATACTTCTCAATTCTACGATAACGCGCCTTTGGTGCCCAAATCGAGCTCATAGAAATTAAGATGAGGCAAGAACTATGAAATCATTTAGGATCCTGTTAATTTGCTTGCTTGCGGTCTTGCTTGTGGCGCAAACCGGCGTCGCGCAGAACCGCAAGGCCGGCCTGACCGGGGCGTCGTTCCTGAAGGTCGGGGTTGGCGCCCGGAATGTTGCGCTCGGAACTGCGGTGACAGCCCTTTCGGGCGACGTAACCCAGATGTTCTACAATCCGGCCGGCATTGCTCTGAAAGATCAAACCCTTCAGGCATCGTTTACCTACAATAAATGGATCGCCGACATCGGACACAGCGCCGCTGCGGTCAGCTACAACATCGAGGGCGTCGGGACCATCGGCGTGGGGTTCATCACCTTCGGACTGGCAGGCATCGAAGCCACCCGTGACATCCCCGTCGATCCGGGACTGAGACAATTCCAGATCGACAACAACGTGTCCACGACCTATGACTACAGAGACATCGCCTACCAGTTGACGTTCTCGCGGTACGTCATGGACCAGCTCTCTCTGGGTATCACCGTGAAAGGTATTTCCCAGACGATCGATGGCGAGGGCGCGACGGCGTGGGCGGTGGATTTCGGTTCCGTGTACGATATCGGCGTCCTGGACTGGAAGATCGCTGCCCGGTTCAACAACCTGGGCTCGGATCTTCTCTTCTATGATATCGCCTCACCGCTTCCGATGCAGTTCACCATCGGCACCTCCATTATGCCCTTCAAAAATGAGATGATGGGCGTTATGGTGGCCGTGGATGCGGCGAAGCCGCAGGACGGACCTCTGTATCTCTACTCCGGCGTCGAGGTCCGCGTCACGAACATGGTGGCTCTGCGCGGCGGATACAAATTCAACTACAGCGGCACCGATGAAGTCCCCGGTACGGGACAGTCAGCGGTCAATTCCACCATCGAAGGTCTTTCCGCGGGCGCAGGCCTTCGGACGAGCCTTGAAGGATACGAGGTCGGGTTTGACTACTCCTTCACCCAGATGGACTTGCTTGATGCCGCACACCGGTGTACCCTCACGGTGGGCCTGAAGTAGAAGTTGTGCATCGGAGTTGGGGCTGCACGAAGCCGTGCAGTCCCAACTTCTGTTTTGACACAGGGGGTAATCTCCTCGATGATGCTGCTGGGAAAGGGAGATTACCCCCGTGAATTAATCCCGGTGCTCGTGCGCAGAATTCCCACATCGATGACGCCTGAAAGAACGTGCGCCGATCAGGTCTGCCGATGCGAAGCGCTTCCAACCGTCACTCTTCATCAACTATCCTGAACCCCCTATGTCTCTTCCCCTCCTTCCCACAACAGTCATCGGCAGTTACTCGTTTCCTCACTGGCTTGGCTCGGTGCGGGAACTCGGCGCCCGCGGAGAACTGACACCGGCTCAAGTCGCCGAAGCCCATGATGCAGCCGTACGGTCCGTCATCCTGGATCAGGAAATGGCCGGCGTGGATGTTATCACGGACGGAGAGATCAGGCGCGAAACCATGGTGAATTTCTTCTCCATGCGGATCCACGGGTTCGACATGTCGGGCAAAATGAAGCCGATCGGCAACCTCGATCCCTCCATCCAGATGCTCGATCCGATCGTCCGGGAAAAAGTGCGGCATAAGGGGGGGCTGGGAATGGATGAACACTTCCGGTTCCTCAAGACCTATGCGCGCCATGGGACTAAAGTCTGTGTGACCGGCCCCCACATGCTGGCCAAGCGCGCAACGAACGAGTTCTATCCGTCCGATAAGGAACTGGTCTTCGATCTGGCCGAAATTCTCCGCACCGAGCTCAAAGGCCTGGTCGCGGCCGGCTGTACCTTCATACAGATCGACGAGCCGATCTGGGTCGGCTATCCTCAGGATATGCCCTGGCTGGTGGAATCCTTCAACCGGCTGGTGGACGGCGTCGAAGCCAAAATCGCACTTCACGTCTGCTACGGCAACTACCAACTCAAGAAGCTCTTCAAGGGACAATACGGAGAGCTCTTCCCCGCTATACTGGACGTCAACGCGGATCAGATCAGCATGGAATTCGCCGTGTCCGACGGCGTGGGCCTGGAGCTCTTCCGGCAATACCAGACCAAGAAAGAAGTCGTGGTGGGCGTTATCGACGTGAAAGACGAACACGTCGAGACGCCGGACATTGTCGCGAAACGCATCCGGGAAGCGTTGAAGTACATACCGGCCGAGCGCATGTGGCTCAGTCCCGATTGCGGGATGAAGTTCATGCCGCGGGACCGGGCGTTCGCCAAACTGCGGGCGATGGTCGAAGGTACACGGATCGTGCGGAACGAACTCACCCACAACGGCTAAACGAACGGCGCAACAGTGCAATGATCGTCCGGCCCCGGCATCCGGAGGAACCCACGTGACATCTCATCACGCAACGGCAGACCAGGCGGCCCGCGCGACACGCGTCGTGCGCATTCGCCCGCAGGGGCCCGCGGTTGAGCGTGTCGTGGCCGAACTCTGGAGATCAACGCTCGGACTGGAATGCACCATCGCACATGGCCCCGCATCGGTTCACGCCGAGCCCGGGGTTCTTTCCATTGACGGGGGGAGTGAGGACCACGCTGCCCCGCTCCTGTCGTTCACGTTGAACGCCGACGGTTCCGGCGAGATCAGGACCTCACAGCCGCATTGGCTCTATTTCCTCGCATCGACCATCCTCGAGAAGCTACCCCGATTGAGTTTGGAACAATGCGCTGGCGGACTCGCATTGACTCCGGCATTCCCCTGGCTGCGCAACCTGAGCGATCACCTGGTGGGCAGCCTGCGACTGGCGAGACACTTTTCTGCCGAGGAATACGTCCGGCAGCTTGCGGCGCAGGGGTACACGCACGTGGCGATCAACGGGCTGGGAGTGCCACGACCGTTCGAGTCGGGTCCGCCGGGCGACATGTACTTCTGGTTTTACGACTACAGTCCCGACATGGACCAGTTTGTCGACTCGGAGTTGATACGCGGATACTATCCGCCCGACTATCTGAGCGCGAACCTGAAGGCGCTGAAGAACAACGCGGCGCTGGCCCGCCGGTACGGTCTCGTCCCGGGCCTGCACATCGCCTCCCCCCGGTCCATGCCGGAGGAGTTCTGGAATACGCACGGGTATCTGCGGGGTGCGCGCATCGACCACCCCCGCGAGACCTTCCGTCCGCGCTATACGCTGGCCATGGCGCATCCGGTGGTGCAGGAGCACTACCGGTCGCTTTTGCGCGCCCTGCTCCGCGAGGTTCCCGAGCTGGGGTTCATCCATGTCTGGACCAACGACAGCGGGGCGGGCTTTGAGTTCGTCTCATCCTTGTACGCGGGCCGCAACGGGGGACCGTATCTTCTGCGCGAGTGGAAATCGCACGACGAGATTGCCCGCGCGGCCGCGCGGAACGTGTTGACCTACTATCAGCTCTTGCGCGATGAAGGCCGCCGTGTCAACGGGGAATTCAGAGTCATTTGTGATCTGGCGCCGTTCTTTGTCGAGCGACCGTACATCATTCCCGGATTGGGGAACGGTCTGGATGCAGGGGAATTCGCATCGTTCGAACGCCACGAGAATTCTGGTGAAGAGGAGGCTCTCGCAGCCGCCGGCGCTCTGGTGCACGCGAAACTCGATGTCAACAGGGTCATTGGCAACGGACTGCCGTATCCCGGCCTTGTCTTTGAACGATTGACGGCGGCCGCACGCGGTGGGACCCGGGCGGTTCTCACGGGTGGCACACCCCGTTCCCTTGCGCCCTACGATGTCAACGGCGAGGTTGTGCGCGCCCTGCAGCGCGACCCGTCTTCGCCCCTGGCGGATATCCTCCGCGCCTCAGCGGCGGCCTGGGTGGGTGAACCGAAGGCGGATGCACTGGTCGCCATCTGGAACCTCTCCGACGAGGCGGTGCGCGCATATCCGGCCGATATCCCGATGAGCACCTTTGCCTTTCCGTGGTTCCGTCTCTGGATCCGCCCGTTTGTTCCCGACATCGATGCGCTCTCCGAGGCAGAACGGGAATACTACGAAAAGTTCTTCCTTGCAACATTCAATAATCCCGCCCGCATCGACATGAACGCGGACATGCTCTGGCGATACGTGACCGTTGACGGGGCTTCGGATCGCAAACACCGCGTCGATACGCTTGTCCTCCCGCTGCTTGACCGCGCAATTCGCTCGGCTGAGGACGCATTGCGTGCCCTTCCGCCGGAGCATCCCGGCCGCGCCGTTTTCGACGATTTGCTGGACCGGTTGCTCGCTGGACGTGCGTACATGCTGACCATGCGGAATACAATGGCCTGGACAGAAGCGGTGCACGGTTACCTGCAGGCGACGACAGAGGAGCGAAAGAAGCACTATCGCGGATTATGCAGAGAAATGGTGGAAAACGAACTGCAGAATGCGAAGGATCTGCTGTCGCTCTGGAATCGAACACGGAGGGATGTGATTCCTGTTTCGGAAACCGGCGAGACCCTGCACATCT
>JADLEA010000481.1 GCA_020846365.1 Bacteroidota bacterium | reverse complement strand
TTCGAAACGATGATCTGCTCTCCGGAAATGCTCCGCAGTCTCGTCGTCTTGAGCCCGATGTGTTCGACGGTTCCGCTCAGCGTATCGACCACCACGAAATCGCCGATGACGAACGGCTTGTCCAGCACGATGGACAGCGAAGCGAAGAGATCCCCGAGGATGTTCTGGACCGCAAGGGCCACGGCGATGCCGCCCACACCCAAGCCTGCAACCAGGGCGGTCACATCGATGCCAAGGTTGTCGAGCGCCAGCAGCATCACGATCGTCCACAGCAGAAGCTTGATCACGAACCCCAATGCCGACATCGTGGATGGGTTCGGTGCTTCGCCGCCGTCGCGGCTTTTCATTGCCCGCTTGAGACCGTACCCGACCAGCGCATTCCCCCACACGCCGGCCTGAAAGAGCAGGATCAGGATGATGAGGATGCGGAGGGTATCCTGCACTTCGGGAGTCCTGTGCAGCACATGCGAGGCGGCATAGAGAGAGACCGCCAGAAAGAAGTACACGCGTGTTCGCCCCAGGAGTTCGACGATCAGATCATCGACGTCTGTGGTCGTGCGTTGGGCAAGGACCGTCAGCCGCCGCACCACGAGGCGTTTGAGCAGGACAAGGAAGAACGTAACGACCACGACCACCGCCAGGGCGATGATCCAGGTCCGAAGGGTGTTGCCTAAATAGACGTCTTCAAGCATGGTGTCGTCAGGTTAGTCAGTGTGGATCAAGTGACGGTGTCAGAACTCAACCGCGATTCCGGGTACGAGCTCATGGACTCGTTTCCGCATCGGCGGAGGGAGGAAGCCCTTGAGCTGCTCAGGGGTGCCCGAAAGCACCGGGAAGGTGCCGTAGTGCATACCGATGATGTGCCGGGGCCGGAGGAGCTTGCATGCGTACGCGGCTTCGCGTGGTCCCATCGTGAAACATCCGCCTATGGGCAAGATGACGATGTCGGGTTTGTAGAGGTCTCCGATGATCCGCATGTCGCCGAAGACGCCGGTGTCGCCCGCATGATAGACGGATGTGCCGTCTTCCAGACGCACGACAAAGCCGGCCGGATCCCCTCCCGCGATGATCCCTCCGCCGGGTTCGAGGCCTCCGCTGTGCTCGGCGTGCGTCATGGTCAGGGTGATGTCTTCGGTGGTCATGCTGCCCGACTTGTTCATGTCGAAGACATTGGCGAGTCCCTGGTTCTGGAGATAGACGGCGATTTCGTAGATGGCGTAGACCTTTGCTCCGGTGCGCCTCGCAATCTCCATCGTGTTGCCGAAATGGTCGGCATGACCGTGCGTGACGCAGATGATATCAACAGCCGGAATGGATCGTGCCTCCGCAGGGGCCTTGGGGTTTTCCAGCCATGGATCAATCAGGATGATCTTTCCCTTCGAAGAGCGGATCATGAATGCGGAATGACCAAACCAGGTCAGCGCATTAGACCCGCGACGCGAGGTGCGTGCTCGTGGTGGCATGGGGGTGATCCTTTGGATTGGTTTTGCCCGGACTGGTGCATAGTACCAAATTTCCCGCAATCTTCCTATATTGCACGGTCAATCCACCACGATCACGCTTCGGGAAATCGTCTATGCGCCTCTGTTCACGCTCCGCTGCCGTCCTGGCAGTCCTCATGGGTCTGGGTATTGCGGCCTGCGCGCAACCTCGCTCGCTGACCATCCTTCATACCAACGACATGCACTCGTCGTTCGTGCCGCGGGAAGCGATCTGGGTAAAAACCACACCGCGACCCATGGTAGGCGGATTCAGGCAGCTGGAGTTTGCCGTGGATTCCATCCGGAAGGTCCACCCCTACGTCCTGTTGCTGGACGGCGGGGACGTCATGACGGGAAATCCGATCACGGAGCGCGAGTACCGCGGTGCCCAGGGCGGCGCCCTCTTCGAAATGATGAACATGATCGGCTATGACGCCTGGTGCATAGGGAACCACGATCTGGACATCTCCCAGGAAAATCTGAAGGCGCTCGTCGCCATCGCCGGGTTTCCGACACTCTCGGCAAATCTCGTAAACGACCGGCACGAGTTTCCGGTGGGGAACCGCCCCTACACCATCATCGAGCGGGGAGGGTTGCGGATTGGCGTTATCGGCGTCATCTCCCAGGAACTGTACGGACTTGTCATACAGACAAACCTGACCGGCATACGCGTCCTTTCACCCGTCGAAACCGTCCAGCGCTACGTTGATGAGCTGGATCCCCGGACCGACCTGCTGATAGCGGTCACCCATCAAGGGGTTACGGAAGACTCACTGCTCGCTGCCAGCATCCACGGGCTGGATGTCATCGTTGGCGGGCACACGCACACCCGCCTCAATGCGCCAAAGCTTGTGAACGGCGTGTACATTGTCCAATCCGGTTCGAACATGGAAAACCTCGGCGTTGTGGATCTTGAGGTTGAGAATGACCGGGTCACCCGGTTGAAAGGGATGCTGCTGCCCCTGTGGGCGGCGACGGAACGGCCCAGGACCCGCCTGGCCGATTTTGTGGATAGCCTGCAGGCCGAGATCGATCACGAGTATGACGAAGTGATCGGCACGTTGAAGGGGGACTGGATCCGCCGCGGCGAAGGCAACACGATCGGCAGCTACGTCACCGAGGCACAGCGGCAGGCGGTCCGGGCGGACGTCGGGTTCATGAATTCGCACGGCATCCGGCGTGACATCCCCGCGGGACCGATCACCACGCGGATGCTCTTCGAAGCCCTCCCGTTCCGTAACGTCCTCACGACGTTTCAACTGAGCGGTACGCAG
>JADLEA010000480.1 GCA_020846365.1 Bacteroidota bacterium | reverse complement strand
CGAAGATCCCTCAGAGCAGGGCGAGGGTGCCTTCTATGTCTGGACCCGGGAAGAAATCGTACGCCTGCTCCAGGACCAGGCATCTGTATTCTGCTACCACTACGGCGTCGAGGAAAGCGGCAATGTGTCCCTCGATCCGCAGCAGGAGTTCACGGGGAGGAATATTCTGTACCGGGCGAGGAGTGAAGAAGAGAGTGCGAGATTTGCCGGCTGTACGGTCGATGAGCTGCGTGCACGGTTGGCGGCATCCCGGCGGAAGCTGTTTGAATCCCGGCTCACCCGGCCGAGACCGTTGCGCGATGACAAAGTGCTGACCTCGTGGAACGGCCTGGTGATCGGGGCACTCGCCCGGGCCGGGTCGATCCTGGAAGCCCCCGCATACCTGTACGCTGCGGAAAAGGGCGGGGAATTCATCTTCTCGTCGCTCTATGATGTCTGGGGAGGAGTCCTGAAGCGCCGCTACCGCGAAGGCGAGGCGCGGCACGAGGCCCATCTGGATGACTATGCGTTCCTGTGCAACGGCGTGCTTGCTCTCTACGCGGCCACCGGTGATCCGAAATGGCTGGAGCGGGCGATCGACCTTACGACCACCCAGGTAGCGCTCTTCTGGGACGATGAAGGCGGCGGCTTTTTCGAGACCTCAGGCAGGGATCCCTCCGTGCTGGTCCGCATGAAGGAGCGCTATGACGGAGCGGAGCCATCGGGGAATTCTGTGGCCGCGGAAAACCTGGCGTTGCTTTCGGGACTGACGGGAAACGCTGACTGGCATGAGAAGGCGGAAAGGATCTTCAGGATGAGCTCACCCTGGCTTCAGCGTCAGCCCTCCATCATGCCCTACATGGTCGCCGCGCTCCTGGCACAATCGGCCGCGGGAGGGCAACTGGTGATTACAGGCGCTTATGATGATCCCCGGACGGCAGCTCTTCGCAGGGAGTTCGCCACGCGCTTCCTGCCGGCCACGGTGATACTTCATATTGGTGATGAAATGCAACGGGAGCGTCTCGCGCGCATCGTGCCTGCTGCGGCGCACTTCCATGTGCCCGGCGATGAACCTGCGGCGCATCTGTGCGAGAACTTCACCTGTCGGCTTCCGGTCACCACGCCCGCGGATCTCGGAGTTCTGCTCGATGCGCTGAAACATCGGGACACCATCGGCAAGTCGTGATGCCCCTGGGATGCGGCACGCGCCGTGACGCTCTACGCGGCGGTGGCCTCGCCCAGCACCAGATTGACGGCGTAGGTTTTCCCGCCTATGATGAGCGTGGCCTGCTGATTCCCAAGGAATGTCACCGTTGCCGTGTAGGCGAATATCCTACCCGCCTCGGTCTGGCCGCTCATGGAAAGGGTGGCAGTGCCTCCGCTGATTCTCTTTGTGGCTTTGTCGACTTCGAGGGCGGTGAAGGAGAACGTGATCGTGCTGCTGAACCTGGCCCAGTTCCGCACCTTCGAGACCTGTGTCCCGTACCGGTTGTAGATCCCGGTTACCGAGTAGGCCTGGCCGGTGAGAAGATTCGAGACCTGCAGCGTAGCGGCGGCGGAATCGCTGGACGTCATCCGCGGTGTCTCGTACGTGCCCTTCATCGTGTAGGAGAAATCGAACTGATTGGCATTTGCGATGCCGAAGCTGTAGTGGAACGTGTACGAGTAGCTGTACGTGCCCACGCGCTGACGTGTAATGGTGGTATCGAAAAGGATGCCGTACGCCTGGCCGGCCTTTCCGAGACTCCCGCCCCCGGCAATTGCCGCGGCCTCCTCCAACTGCGCCGTGAGTCCGCCGGTACCGGCGCTTCCGCCAAGCGCGCTGGCAAACGCGTCTGCGGCGTCGTCCACGGTGAGTGATACTGTGTCTTCGGGATTCGTGCTGCTGTCGTCATTCTTGCAGCCGGAGACAAGGGCAAGAGCTGCCAGCAGGGAGACGAGGAGGATGAGGTTTTTCATGAAGTGGCGCCTTCGCTCTGTTCGTTTTTCTCGCGAATACGCATTTCATGGGTCAACTTATATGCCAGATTCACCTGGCGGGCATGTGTGGGGGCATTCCCTGATTACGCTCACAGGTGCTGCAGGGGCGCGGAAAACCGCTCAAGAATCGGGACAGCTGCGAATTCACTCCTTCCGGTCGTGTGAAATGTACAATCCTCCACCTCCGATAAGAAGCATAATGACCGCCTGGACAGCAGTCCGGTAGAGGATCTCCGGGCCGGCGAAAAGGGCCCTGTAGAGGAACCAGGCGCCGAGGAGCACAAGCAGGAGATACAATCCTCTCATGATAGCCCGGGCCCTCGCCCTGGTCACAGGCGTATCGACTGCGAAGAAGCGGTTGTAGAGCATCAGCCCGGCCATGGCAACAAGCCCGAGTCCCGCGAAGATCAACCAGAAGATCTGGAAATCCCCGGCCACGTTTTCGCTCCCCACGAGAGGCTTGAGCATCGCTTCATACATTGCGCCACCCAGCGTGGATCCAATAAGGCTTCCGATGACGCCGTAAAGAAACGCATAGCCCATGTACACGGCCTTGCGGTCCTGAGGGGCGACGAGCCCGACGTAGCTGTAGTACTTCGGATGGGCAGTCATCTCGCCGATCGAGAAGACGGCAATGCCCAGGATGAAAATCCATACGTGTGTTGCAAAGGAAAGGCAGACAAATCCCAGCACGCCGATGGATATGCCGATGACCATGGCGCGCAGGGGTGGGACGTTCTTGACCAGCCGGCTGACCAGAACTTGCAGCAGGATGATCGTGCCCGCATTGATGACGGTGACATGTTCAGAGTCAAACTGGAGGGGTATGCCGATGGACGCAAAGAAGGCATTTACCGGTCCGGGGTCCACGAAATCGCGCAGGAACCAGAGTACCGAACCGAAGTTCTGGAAATAAAGTATCCAGAATCCCGAGTAGACAAAAATCATGAGCATGAAACGCGCATCGCCCAACACCTCCGCCGCACCTGCAAGAACCTCGCGGATGGTCTTGGTATTCTGCGGACGCGGTGGGTCGCGGAAGAGGAACACAGTCGGGAGGAGCATGAGGGCACAGTAGAGCGACGAGGCCGTGAAAACCCAGGTCCAGGAGAATCCTTTGAGATAGCTTACCACGAGTGGAGCGAGGAACGCCCCCAGGTTGATCATCCAGTAGTAGATGCCGAACCCGAAGCCGGAGTTCCCTTCATTCGTCGTGCGGGCGATCGTGCCGGAGATGATCGGCTTGAACAATCCGGATCCGGTCGCCATGACCAACAGCGCGGCGAAGACCGTCCCATACCCCGACATCTGGCCGCTCAGGAAGTATCCCGTTGCGAGGAACGAAAAGGCCACCAGCAGCATGCGCCTGTACCCGTACCGGTCCGCAAGCGCACCTCCCAGAATGGGCAGGATGTAGGTGCAGGCGTAAATCAGTCCCTGAAGAAATCCCACCGATTGTTCAGAAAACCCGAGTCCGCCGTCCGCAATCTTGTCGGTGAGATAGATGGCCAGTACGGAGTTCAGTCCGTAGTAGGCGGCCCGCTCGAACAACTCCATGACATTGGCGAGCCAGAAGACGCGCGGATAGCTCTGCAGAAGACTGAGACCACTGGTCTTTGCCATGCGTCAGACCTTCGAGAGAGTGGGAGAGGAGAGACTAATGCGCGGGCCGGCGCAGCGTCCAACCCGGTTTGCGGTTCCTGATGAGCTCGCTGCCGCGCTCCAGCTCGCCGGAGAGCTGTTTCGCAAAGAGCCGGGCCTGGTCTCCGTCCAGGAACCAGTCGGAACTGATGCGGCGCTTCCAGAACAATATTTTCTTGTATGCCTGCACCACCCAGGGAGTGCCGATGTTCTCGCGATGCTGCACCTTCACGATGAATCCGTTCACGTTCTGCGATGAGATGTTCATGGTGCCACTTGTGATAGCGGAGGAAATCCTGTTTATTAGTATACTCAGAAGAGAAGTGAAGAGCAAGCCAGTGGAGATGCCGCCGCGATCATGAGCGATCTGATTGTCAACAACGCCGTGCGCATACCCTCCGCCGAAATCCGCTTCCGGTTTGCGCGGAGCGGCGGCCCGGGCGGACAGAACGTGAACAAGGTTGAGAGCAGGGCAGAGCTCTTGTTCGATGTCCGGCATTCGGCCTCGTTCACGGAGACCCAGCGTCACCGTGTGCTCACGGCATTGCGCACCCGGTTGGACGCTGACGGTGTGCTCCATGTTGTAGTCCAGGATTCACGGAGCCAATGGCAGAACAGGGAGCGGGCGGTCCAGCGGCTTGGCGAGCTTCTCCGCGCTGCGCTCACCCCGCGCAAGAGGCGCGTCCCGACCAAACGGTCTGCCGGGTCCAATGAAGAGCGCATCACCGCGAAACGCAGGAGAGGCGAGAGAAAAAGAGACCGCCGGCGATTCGATTAGCGGAATGAGCGCGGACGGACGCCCCTGAGGGCCTCCCGCGAAGCGGATCTTCCGCCCGGGAACGGTGCCCGGCGGGAGTTGACTCTTGAATGAAAAAGTTGTATTGTAAAGTATCATGTGCCAGATTCGGATCATACCGTTCCATCATCATCACCATTGCACTCCCCGCACCATTGCGCTTGGTGGTTGATGGAAAGGTATGCTGAGCGAAACTCATCGCAAAAGCCCTTCTTGGAACCCCAAGAGGGGCTTTCGGCTTTAAGAGGGAATATGGATCCATTATCGCCCGGGCTACCCCCGGGTTTCAGAGACCTGGCGTTTCAGGAGGCCGCACGGCGCCGCGCGCTGGATGGGAAACTCGCCGTCATATTCGACACGCATGGCTACGGTGAGGTGCTCCCTTCGGGAATCGAATTCCTGGATGTCTATACCCGGGGCAATCAGGTCATTTCGGAAAGAGCCTTCAAGTTTCTGGACAGGGAGGACAGGCTGCTGGCATTGCGTGCCGACTTCACGCCTGCCGTTGCCCGCATGGTGGCCACGCGTCTCGGCGGAGCCCAGGAGGCCTTGCGTATATGGTACAGCGGCAATGTCTTCCGTCGCGTCAAACCCCGGAACGGCGGCTATGCGGAGTGCTGGCAGGTCGGCGCCGAACTGGTCGCGGAAAGCAGCGTGGAACATGATTGCGAAGTGCTCACCATCGCCCTGGAGTGCCTGTCCGCCCTCGGCATGGGTACTGCCGGCGTCCACATAAACCATGCGGGGGTGTTCCGCGGGATTCTCAACGCGTTGGAGCTGCCAGAAGATGCACGGGCACAATTGAAATCGGAAATCGACCACAAAGATGCCAGGGCTCTGGCGAACCATCTTGAGGAGCTGGGCGTCCCGGCCGCGATCGGAGAGCAGGTGCATGTCCTCGCACGGAGTATCGGAGGCCCGGAAGTGCTTCGTGAGGCCGCATCCGTGCTCAAAGACAGCGAGTCCCAGTCGGCGATTGCCCACCTGCAACGCGTCGCGAACGGGCTTGCCGGACTCTCCGAGCGGGTGACATTCGATCTGACCGAGATCGATGAGCTGGAATACTACACGGGGATCATGTTCACGCTCTTCAGCCCCGATCGGCGCAGCCCTCTTGGGATGGGAGGACGGTACGACGCACTTTTGCGGACCTTCGGAAGCGACCGGCCTGCGGTGGGCTTCACGCTCTTCATGGATAGCCTCATGGAGGGGCAATGAGAACGGCACTGCTGATCGGGCTACCGAAAGGACGCCTGTTCCAGGGCGCGATCGACCTTCTCTCGCGCGCAGGCATCGTCACCGACGGCGGACAGGGCTCCCGCAAACTGACCTTCTCCGATGCCGAGGGAAGACACGAGTTCGTCGCTCTCAAACCGGCCGACATCCCGATCTATGTGGAATCCGGCGCTGTGGACGCGGGCGTTGTGGGGAGCGATATCCTGAGGGAACAAGACTACGATGTCTACGAGCCGCTGGATCTGCGAATTGGACTCTGCCGGCTGGTACTCGCGGCCCCCGATGGAGCGGATCTCCGCGAGAGAGAGCACCTGCGTATCGCGACGAAGTATCCGCGGACAGCGACCCGTTTCTTCGCGGCACGGAACCGGCATACCCATATTGTCCGACTCGAGGGTTCCGTTGAAATCGCCCCCCTCCTCGGTCTGGCGGACGCGATCGTGGATCTCGTCGAGACCGGCAGGACGCTCAGGGAGAATGGACTGAGAGTCGTTGAAGATGTGGCGCCTATCAGCGCAAAGTTGATCGTCAACCGGACCGCCATGAAGACCAGGAACAGCGCGATCCGATCCCTTATCACTCGTCTGGATGCGGTGGTCTATGCGAATTCTTGAATGCACTGCCGAACGCGATACGCTCTCCCGGCTTGCACAGAGGGGCGCATCGCTCGATGAACAGGTCCTTACGCGCACGCGCGAAATCCTCCGCGACGTGGAAAAACACGGGGACGATGCCGTGCTGCGATACACGCGCGAGTTCGACTGCCCGGAAATTGAAAGAGTGGGAATGAAGGTCACCAGGCGCGACATGGAGGAAGCGTTCAAGAAGGTGGACCAGGCGTTCCTGCGATCGCTCCGCCGGGCCCGGCGATCCGTCACACGGTTCCACAAAAAGCAAGTCCCGAAGTCGTTCACGCTTAAAGGCAAGGGCCTCCGCCTGGAGCAACGCTTTGCGCCGCTGGATCGCGTGGGTATCTACGTCCCTGGCGGGAAAGCCGCCTACCCCTCCACGGTCATCATGAACGCGATCCCTGCACACATTGCAGGTGTGCGCGAGATCGTGATGGTCTCACCCGCGGGACGCAACGGACAGATCGCCCCCGAGGTGCTTGTTGCCGCCGGCGAGTGCGGCGTAACCGAAATCTACCGCATCGGCGGCGCACAGGCCATCGGTGCCCTCGCGTACGGAACGGCGTCAATCCGGCCCGTGGACAAGATCACCGGACCGGGAAACGCATACGTGGCTGCGGCGAAACAGCTGGTGTACGGGCGGGTCGGCATCGACATGATCGCCGGCCCGACGGAAGTGGTCATTATCGCCGATGGGTCCGCCGATCCTGCGCTTGTTGCCGCGGATCTTATCGCCCAGGCCGAACACGACCAGGAAGCCACACCCGTGGCCATCGTCACCTCCGAGCGCCTCGCACCGGAAATCGCGGCGCAGATCACGGAACAGCTCAAGACCAATCCGAGGAACGAGATTGCCGCCAGGGCCTTCGAGCAAAACGGCGTGATTGTCGTGGTTTCTTCTCTGAAAGATGCGGCGGATATCGCGAATACCATCGCCCCGGAACATCTTGAGATCATGACAAAGAATCCACGCCGTGTTGCCCGCAGAATACGGCATGCCGGAGCAATCTTTCTGGGCAAGTGGACGAGCGAGTCCTTAGGCGATTACATCGCAGGCCCCAACCATACCCTCCCCACATCCGGGACTGCCCGGTTCAGCTCGGCGTTGAGCGTCTATGATTTTCTGAAATTCAGCAACATCATCGAGTGCAACCGGAAGGGGTTCCTCAAACTGGCTCCGCACGGCGAAGTCCTGGCCAAGGCAGAAGGGCTTTACGGGCATGCTTCCTCCCTGGCGATCCGGAGGAAATCCCGATGAAAACCCTTTTGCGCCCGGAGATTGCCACGCTGGCGGAATACCGGCTCACGCAGTTTCCGCACAGGATCAAACTCAACCAGAACGAAAATCCGTATGAGCTCCCGGCGGAAGTGAAGAGAGAAATCCTAGACCGACTGGCCGTCGCGTCCTGGTCACGCTACCCTGCCTTTGTTCCGCAGGAGCAGATCGATCTTGTGGCACAGCATGCAGGATGGGTTCCGGAAGGGACGCTGCTCGGCAACGGGTCGAACGATCTGCTGCAGCTCCTGTTCATGTCCGTGCTGGAACGAGGCCGCTCGATGGTAATCAGCCAGCCCACGTTCACGCTCTACAAGATTCTGGCGCGTGGCCTGGCGGCGGAGGTGCGCGAGGTGTCGATGCTGGAGGGCTTCCGGTTCGATGTCCCCGGGATTGTCCGGGCCGCCCGGGAATCCGATGCCGCGCTGATCGTGCTCTGCTCGCCAAACAACCCGACCGGCACCCTCCTTGAGGAATCCGACGTGGTCCGGGTACTGGAATCCACCACTGCCCTCGTGGTCCTGGATGAGGCGTATATTCAGTTTGCTCCCCGGTCGCTACGGCATCTTCTCGCACGGCACGATCGCCTCGTGATACTGCAGACGTTTTCCAAGGCCATGGGGGCCGCCGGCCTGCGCTTCGGCTATGCCCTTGCGGCTCCGGCTCTGGCGCATGAGCTGAACAAGATCAAGCTGCCGTACAGCGTGAACATCTTCACGCTGCTGGGCGCAGAGGTGCTGATCCGCCGTTGGGAGACGATCAAGGGGTGGATCGATGCCATCCGCCGGGAACGTGAGCGCGTCTCAGCGGAACTCTCCCGCATGGGCGGCATCACCGTCTATCCATCGAGCGCCAACTTCCTGCTCGTGGAAGTCTCCGGACGCGCCCCGCGGGACATCTTTCTGGCGCTTGCCGAACGTGGGATTCTGATCCGTGACGTCTCGACGTATCCCATGCTGGAAAAGGCCCTGCGCATCTCGATCGGCACGCCGGACGAGAACACTGCTCTGCTCACCGCCCTTCAGGAGATTCTGTGAAACGCATGGCGCATATCACCCGCACGACTCAGGAGACCTCCATTGACCTGAGTCTGAACCTGGACTCCAGGGAGGTCTCTTCCATCGAGACGGGCATCGGTTTCTTCGACCACATGCTTTCGCACGTGGCGAAGCACGGGGGACT
>JADLEA010000479.1 GCA_020846365.1 Bacteroidota bacterium | reverse complement strand
TCACCACCTCCGCGATCCGCCTCATCCCCTGCACCGTGTCATCCACCACTTTCCCGCCCTGCTCCGCGCTCACCCGCGCCTGTTTCGCCGTCTCCGCCGCGACGCTCGCGTTCTTCGAGTTCTCCAGAATCGTCTTCGTCATCTCTTCCACCGCACTTGCCACCTCACCCGCCTGGCTCGTCTGCTCCTGCGCACCGGCAGCCATCTCCTCCGTGCTCGAGCTGATCTGGCTTGACGCACTTGCCGTCGCTCCCACCGCGCTGCTGACCTTCTGCAGCGCCTCTTCCAGAGACTCGCCCACCCTGTTGATGCTTTCCTTGATCCCCCGCAGGTCTCCCTGGTAGTCTGCCGTGACGCGCGCCGTCATATCACCCGTCGCCATCACCGCCAGCGTAGCCAAACCATCCTGGACCGGCTTGACCACCGCGTCCAGTGTCGCGTTCACGCCCTGCACGATGTCGCGGTAGCCGCCCTGGAACTTCTCGGCGTTCCCCCGCGTCCCCAGTTTCCCGGCCACTGCCGCATTCGAGAGCATTGTCGATTCTGATACCAGCCCGCGCAAACTCAGCACCGCCCGGTCCAGTGCTTTTCCGAGCGAATCCGCATCCGATTTGGCCTGGGCAGGAAGACTCAGGTTTCCCGCCGCAATCTGGTCCGCGGCCGCTGCCTGACCTTTGATATTCTCCACCATCGACGAGAACGCCCGGGAGAGCACGCCGATCTCATCGACGGATTTTGTGGCAATGCTGACACCGATGTCGCCTTGAGCGAGCTTGTCGGCTGCCTGGACCAGCGTCTTGACGGGGGTGACGATCTTGCGGGAAACAAGGAACGCCACGATCCCACAGATCAGTATGGCCAGAACAATGCCGCCGATGATCATCGTCTGTTGCGTGCTCGCAATAACCTTCTCGATATCCGCTTCGGGATATGCGATGATGACATTATACCCCCAGGGCGTGAACGGTTTGTGTTCGACGGTCCAGCCCTCCTTCTTCGCGCCTTGATCGGCCTGGACAACCCGCTCGATCGTCTCCGCCGGGACGCCTTCGGTCTTGAACCGGATTGCGCCCTTCGCGTCGACCAGGGCAACAAAACCATTGTCAAGGATCCGCGATTGGGCGATGGTGTTGCCTAATTCCGTGAGCGTAGAGATGGGATACCCAACATACCAGATGCCCACCGTTTGCCCGCGTGCATCGACCATCGGCTCGTACCCGGTAAAGAACGGTTGACCGAGGATTTCAACCACGCCGTAGAACGCCGTGTTTTTTCTGATTGCCGCGATCGCTTTTCCCTTGGGATCCAGCAGGGTCCCGACGGCGCGGGTCAGGTCATTCTTCATGACATTGGTACTCACGCGCACAAAATCCTCACCCCTCTTCACGAAAAGCGTCGCCGTCCCACCGGCCAGGGCTTTCACGCCGTCCACAAGTCCGACTGCATTTGCTTGTGAGACGCCCCCAAGGGCAAGAATAGGAACGCGCTCTTTCTCGACCATCGTTTCCCCGTAGACCGACACCTGTCCCATGTTCTTTCCGTGGGTCAGAAGCGTTTTCATGCCGATATCAACTTTGTCGCGCATCAGGGCATGCGTGGCGTCCAGCGTGCTGACGATCTGGTCTCCCTTCGCGTTGACGAGGTTGACGGTGCTCTGATGAATCTGATTTCCCATGTACGTCGAGACTGACCACGCCGATACCAGCACCGCAATGATGATCACCGCGGCCGTCGGGACGAGAAAGCCCACCGCAAGGCTGCGACGCGCCTTCTGAAGGATGCCGCCGCCCGATTCCGGGGAACTCCCGCTCCCCCCGACCGGCGTCGACGCTTCGGCTGTTTTCCGGCGTGCGCGGAATAGATACGCGCATCCAGCCACGACGAGAACGATCACTCCATACCACCACCATGAGAGACCGCCTGCAGGATCCACCCCGGTCGATCCAGCCAAGGCAGGTTTCTCGGGTGGGACACTGTGCGTTTCCGCTCGCACGGCTTCCTTTGCCGGTGCAGGCGCTGGTGAAACCGCCTCCCCCTGGCGCTGGGGTGGGGATGTCAGAGAGGTGCCTGCTCGTGAGACCGCGGCAGTCTGCGTTCTGGCCGGTTTTGCGGCCGGCATGGTTGCTTGCGGGGAGTCCGGCGATGTTGCCGCCTGTTCCTGCATGAGCCGAATGAGCTTTTCTTTTGCTGAAAGCTCGACCTTTGATGTATCCGTTTGGGCCAACCCGGGAACTGCCGATAGCACAATGCAACTGCACAGTAGAATCATGCCCAAGATCGACCACGGAGCTAGTAGTACCTTCTGGATCCTCATTGTGGACTCTCTCTTTTCTGTGTCACAACTCTCATCGAGAACCGAACAGCTCGGTCTCTCTGCCTGTGACGTTATCTCCTCTTCCGGTCGCCTTCTCCCGCCCGAGACACAGGGGCGAGGCACCAGCCCCCGGTCACACTGGACGGGGGGCGCTGATGCCTCGCCCCAATTTCGTTCCGCACCCCTGTCGTTAACGCTGCGGTCGTCACGTACCGCACCACTTGCCGCCGTACCACCTGCACTCGGGCCGGACGCCAGGTCTGCAGGCCGAAATGCCCTGAGATGCCGGTGCCCTGCCCCTGTGCAGCTATGCTGCTTCCGCCACCGCGCCCAGCACCTTCTCCAGATCCAGAAGGATCAAGAGACGGTCTTCCAGTTTGCCCACGCCGGTGATATATTCGTCTTTCTTCCCGCCGGCAATGTCCGGGGGTGGTTCTGTCACGCCACGTGGGATTCTCAGTACCTCCCGGACGGCATCCACGACAAACCCCACCACCTTACCGCTCAGCTCCACCACCACAATGCGGGTATGCTTGTCGTGCTCTTTCCTGTCCATGCCGAACCGGCGCCGCAGGTCGATGATGGGGATGACCTTGCCGCGGAGATTGATCACGCCGTCCACATACTCCGGCGCGTTCGGCACACGCGTCACCTCCAGCATGCGATTGATTTCCTGCACCTGAAGGATATCAACGCCGAATTCTTCATCCCCGATATTGAAGCTCACCAGTTGCAGCAGCTCATCCCCGCCGGTGTGCTTCGCTTCCACTGCCTCGTGAATTGATGCTTCTGCCATTGTTCGTGCCTCCTATAGTACGCTCAAGTGAACTCACAACCTGCAACAAGCGAGGGGGCTTCCGCCCCCTAGCGCTTGTGTGCCATAGTACGTACGCCGATCTTTCTTCCTGCTAGTGCGCCACTAACGATCCATTTGCTTTCACGGCAACTCCGGATTTTGCTCCGGCTCCGCGTTTCCCGGATTCGCCGGTGCCGTGGCCCACCTTGAACTGGCTGACTAACTGCTGGAGATTTTCCGTCAGCCGGTTCAGATCCTCCGCTGCGCGCGCGATCTGCTGCGTCCCTTGCGCCGTCTCTCCCGTCACCTTCGAGATCCCTTCCACGTTCTTCGAGATCTGCTCGCTCGCGCTCGACTGCTCTTCGCTTGCCGCCGCTATCTGCG
>JADLEA010000478.1 GCA_020846365.1 Bacteroidota bacterium | reverse complement strand
GCACCAACTGTTTGAACTTTGCGGATTGGTAGGAGCGCTGGTCATTGAGCCGGACGGCATCTACGATCCTCGCCTGATCAACGACAGATTGCTGCTCGGGTTGAAGGGCATCATGAATGAGTTTGAGCTGACGCTCATGCGGCAGCGCTCTGTGGCGGCGATCTGGCAGAAGGCGCGGCGCGGAGAACTTCAGTGCCGCATACCCGTTGGTTTCTGTTGGACCGAAGATGGGCGTATCGAGCTCAATCCAGATCGGCGGGTCCAGCAAGCAATTCGTCACATTTTCGATAAGTTTGCCGAACTGGGCAGCGTCCACCAGGTGTTTCTGTCGTTTCGTGAAGACGACATCCTGGTTCCGTTTGCCCGGGTCGACGGTCCCGCCGGAACCGTTGAATGGAAGCCAGCGCGTTACAGGAGTCTGCACGCAGTGCTGGGCAACCCAGTCTATGCTGGAGCCTACGTGTACGGAAAGTCGGAATCGCGAACGATCATCGTCGACGGGCAGGCGCGGAGAACGGCGAATAACCCAAAACCGCGGGAACAGTGGTCGATCGTGATCCTGGACCACCCCCCGGGGTACATTTCTTGGGAGCAGTACGAGCGGAATCAGAAGTTGATGGCCGAGAACAACTACGTTAAGTCGGCGGAAGAGCGAAAGGCTGACAGGGCGCGACGGCCGATCAGCATCGACACGCAGACAATGGCTCTGCCCGGCATGGAGTAGGCCGAGATGGCGCCTCGCGATCACCGGTAAACACATGCCGACCATCGTCGGGTCATAAGGAACGAGGCAATCGCCGGACCGTCCCTACGAGTTGGCGACTAATGTAGTGGAAATGTAGTGCAAGTCTTGACGGAATCGGGAGACCTGGAGTCGCGCCGAGCGGTTGGGTGTACCCGTCTCACAGGTAAGCTTTCCTTGCAAAGTAAGGTTCAGGAAAAAGCCCCTTGAATGCTGCCAACCGAGTGCGAAGACGCTACGGGGGATGCCGGCGTAAATCCGGCCGGCAATGTGGGCAGCATCGGCTAAACTCTCCGTTGAACACTCCACCGGAGAAACGGCGACCATCACATGCAGGTGAGCAACTGCGGTCAATGCAGAGACGGAAACCGTGCGAGCGCAGGCAACACTCTTTCGTCCAGCATGCGACGGGCAAAGCCAGCCGATTGGACATCAGCCGAGCCCGCCAGCTGGTCGAGTGCGGTATGAATTCTCATAAGTAGAGGAAATGAGTTTCGCTCGAATGCCAGATCAAGCCATTCCTCCGCTTGGGAACCAATCGACGCGAAAAAGTTGAACATCGCCACAGTGATTGGTTCCATCATTCCCGCCCTCTCGCAAACAACTTCTCCTTCATCTGTGTGGTGCGTCAGGACCCCAGCCATCTCCGGATCAGCGGCCACGGCTCGGAGAACGATCGGGGCAGGTCCCGACTTCGGTCATGATCATCGGATCAACGCGGGCACCAGTCGCCCCGTTCTCTTCCACGGCGAAGGGACGACTGGCCAAATGGGACAAGATGAGCCAGCTATGGATGTTGGTGATGGTCTTGGGGACGTCATCGCCGCCGGCTTCCTGGATCGGTATGCGTTCGCCCAAAGCATTCACGACAATCGAACCGTCCCGCCCGAAGGTGACCTCCATCGCTCCAATGCCGGGGAAATACATGGCGGCGCGGGTGCCGGGTTTGACGGGATGCTGTTCCGGTTTGAGCTCGATGAGTTGCATCACAAGGCTGAGCGGCAGCCCTCCTTCGCGATGCGCGGTGTCGAGAATAGCGTGGGCCGCGATGATATCGCCGAGCGGCATGCCCTCAGCAGCCTTGACGAGATCCTTCGCGGCGGCCCTGGCATCGGAGTGTATGGCGGCGGCGAGCTTATCGCTTAAGATGATGGCCGCTTCGCTGGCCAGCAGTTCCGGCGTGCGGACTACCAGGATCGCATCGCCCGTATCGGGCACGAACTGGCGCAGAATTCCTTGGGCGACCAGTTTCTCTATTTCTGAGTGACTCAGCTCCTGCTGTAATGTCTTTCGGCGTACGACATAGGTTGCCATCGATATCAGAATGAGCGCGATGGGCCTTTTTCGGTCCTCGGCGTCCCGTAGTACCGCTCTTGCGGTTTCGCGCAGCAGCCTACGGTTCTCCGCATCTCTGAAGGTTGCTCGGGCATGCGCTATCAGGTCGAGGCCGAGAAGCGGCGGGACTCCGGCGACAAGTTTCCGGTTTGTGTGATTCTCCTTGACGGCGATCTGAGAAGCGATGGCGCGTAGGGCCCAGCATAGCCGGAGCTCAGGACTCTTTTCGCCGCCTCTCATGATGCCTATGTGATGGGCTTCCAAAAGGCCGCAGGCACCTCGAAACTCATCGTCATCCAGAGCGCCGACTTCGATTCTTGATGCTTGCCGGCCGATTGCCGACTGCTTGCGGCCGGTTAAATTCAGAACGATTCTATCGGCCAGCGTATCGTCCAGGCTGACCATCACGCAGAGTTTTTCGCCGAAAAGGTGTGAGGTAAGATGGGTGATCTCGTCGCGAATCGTCTCCCTGTCGATACTAAGCCCGTCTACCGCGATAACAAGGGGCGGGCCGGTTGACTTTGAAAGCCGCATCAGCCAGGTACGCGCTTCGTCGTCGGTTATGGGCCAGGCAAGCGCATCCGCGAGGGCGGACGCCACCGTTCAGCAAACTCCCACCCCAGCCTCGGCATCGATAAAGAGCACCGCGCAATCTTCCGAAGCATCGGCTCGGAGGGTGATTTCCCGCAGCACATTACTTTTACCGCTTAGCGGCGGACCTTCGATGAAGACAAGTCGTTTGCCATCCTTCATCAAGGCCCATGCCACCGCTGCGGCTTTACGGGGTATCAGGAAGCCCGGCACAAAGGGCCGCAGTGGATCGTTCCAGTCACCTGCCATTTCCGCAAGGGTGACCCGCGACGTTGCCCGAACCGCCTGAAGCCAAACCGTCGGATTGGAGCCCATGAGAATCTCTACGGCCCGTTTGAGATCATCCGCGGCGACATGTGTTGCCGCACTCAGCAAGCTGGCGAATGCGCTCTGCGTAGGGTCGGCAGGTTTCCAAGGGCTGCCTGTATGGGTTTCCAGCAGATGTGGATCGTCACTGCCGTTTGCGACCACGACCAGGGGAGGCCGCGGGTGCAGCATCCGCGCATAGGACAGTCCCTGATCGATATCGGACGGATTAATCGCGTGACCGGGGCGCTTCAATTCGAGGACAGCCAAAGGCTCGTTACGGGAATAGAGCAACACATCCGCCCGCGCATTCGCCTTGGTTTGTTCTCTGCCATCTACCTGGATGGTTGCCCTACCCCAAGTGAATGAGAATATCGTTTGGTGCCTTACGGCTCCGGACGGAAGCCACGGGAAGGCCCGGCTGATCGCCGCCTGCAGATCCGCCTCAAAGTCCGCTTCGGTGGGCCAGGTCGTGGACTGTTCAATCGGCATATCGGGAATCACAGCCCTTTCCCGGCACTATGCCACTGGTTCGAGTACGCGAGTCGTCGCCTGCCTTTTGGTCAGTGTGACGAAGAGAGACGATGTAGATCGCGATCATATAAAGAGGCGGAAGTCATAGGTCCTCGGCTCAAATCGTCCAAGGAGCGAACCGATTCTTGCAATTTCGTTCGAGGACTGCACCGTCGCCGGGAGCCTGGTATAGAGGTCGAAGGTATTCCAGTTCATTTTGGATAGCCCGAGAATTTCCGCTGCGAGGTCCCGGATGTCGGATTGCCCGGCGTGTCTCCTCACGCTCAGGGGAGCGGGAATTCTGCGTTTTCCCTGATAATAGCGACGCGTATTGCTGACAGCGGAGCTGACCCCGTGAACCCATATGAGCGCGGAGAAATCATCGAGTCTGACGACGCTTCCGCGGGACACCGGGTAATTGTCCTCGTGAAGCCTACCCCTGCCATCCACGGCCGAGGCGATATAGCGCAGCGCGTCGTCGATGGTGATCTCCAGCATGTCGATTTGCGGCACGCCGCTTAAACCCTCTTTCAGTCCGAGTCGCTCGTCCTTCGTGAAGCGCGTGCGCTTATGGATGACCACCCGGTGGGGCAGCACGGAACGCGATTCGAAGAACAGCTCGCGAATCTGCTCCCCAACTCTCCTGGCGTCATCGCGCGAAAGGAACGGGTTCTTGCCGTAGAAGATGGGGTTTTCAACTTGGCTGAGGCGGTATTGCAGGCCTTCCCCCTGGGAACTGTAGATATGGCTGCATCCCATGACAACCTTTCTCCCCTGCTCCTGATTCACGTCATAGCTCATCCCCAGTCCGACATAGGCGGTGTTCCTCTCCAGATCGTTCAGCAGCCACGGCGTGCGAAACGCTTTGACGTAAAAGGCCAGCGACAGCCACCACCAGACACGGCACTGAAGCTTATCGGCGAGCGTCTCCTGATCCAGAAATTGCGTGCCTATTCCCCGCTGCACACTGCTTGCCTTCACGAAATCATGAACGTCGAATCGTTCCTCCTCCGTATTGAAGCGGCGGTAAGAGGCCCAGCGATCGGGGAAGAAGATCAAAACGACATTCGGTGAAAAGGATGCCTGAAGCGTCTCGATTCCCCGGTTGATAGCTCTGGCGACGTCCACAGTTCTGGCTCGGTTGTCCGCGCCCTCCGGCTCGGGGCAGGTGATCCATCCGCGGCTGCCGGGCTCGGCGACTACAAGGTCCAGGCCGAAAGCATTGCGAAAGCCCGGATACGGCGGCACATAGTCATCCTCTTGCCGGCTCGGCTGGATCTGACGCCCCAGGCTTCCCAGGAAAGACTGCAGTATCTTGGCTTCTGCTTTCGGACAGATGACACCCATGCGAATTTCCGTGCCAAAGCCCTGAACCGTGAGGGGGTAGTCGAAAGGGCGGTTGTTGAGAATGCCCCTGACAGGATGGGTGTCCTTGGCGGTCGCCGTTCCGGCGCGATTGGCAAACACCAGCTGCGGCTCCGGTATCTGCAGACCGCGATGTTTGATGAGCGGCCGGAATTTGGGCTCCAGGGCGACCGGCGGTGATTTTCTTCCGCCGGTGATCTCCGCAAACGCAGGTGTCCTGCGTACCGAGAAGCGGAAACCCGATCCGGAATTGCAGGGATACTCATACATGCGGAGCGGAGTGGGACTGCCCAGGATTTGGCCCCGCCAGAAATTAACGGCGTCGTTGAATTCCTTGTTGTGCTGCCATCCGAGAATGCGCAGCTTTATGGTTTTGGATTCTTCCGCAGGGGCGAGTTGACCCGCCAGATCGAGCACACGCAACGATGGCTTGAGAATAAGGAACGAGCGTCTTTCCAACTGACGCAGTGACAGGTGGACCGATTGAAAGGCGCGAAACAGCCGGCCTTCGAGTCGCTCCTCTCTGGGCGAATCCGTCGTCCATATTTCCCGCTTTCCGTCCGATT
>JADLEA010000477.1 GCA_020846365.1 Bacteroidota bacterium | reverse complement strand
TCTTGCCCTTCAGCACAGGTTCCAGCATGTCGTACACATTCCACGAGTAGGTCAGATCAAACGCCTTGACGTGGTGCTCGGGGATCGACCCCTCGGAAAGCATCATGACCGGCTTCACCGCGTCAAGTGCATCGCGAACATCCTCCCAGAAGTCTGTGGGCACCAGCTCCGCCACGTCGCACCGGAAACCGTCAATGCCGACATCCTTCACCCAGTACAGCATCATCGCCTTCATGTAGGCGCGCAGTCCCGCATGACTGTAGTCCAGGTCGGCGACGTCATGCCAGTCAGCGTTGGGAGGAACCACCTGCCCCTTCACGTCTCTGGTGAACCATTCAGGGTGCTCCGCCATGAGTTTGCTGTCCCATGAGGTGTGGTTCGCCACGAGGTCAATGATCAGTTTCATTCCGTGAGCATGAACCGTGCGCAGCAGCCGTTTGAAATCGTCCAGGGTTCCGAACTCCGGATTGACACCGTAATAGTCCCGGACCGCATACGGGCTGCCGAGCGTGCCCTTTCGGTTCTTTACGCCCACGGGATGAATGGGCATAAGCCAGAGGGTGGTGATTCCCAGGTGCTTGAGTTCCGGAACACGTTTCTCCAGTCCCGCAAATGTCCCTTCGGCTGAAAACGACCGGAGGTAGACCTCATAGATCACGCCGTTCCGGACCCAGTCGGCGCTCTGGCGCGCAGGGAGGCCGGAGAGGGGGTTGCGGAGCAGATCTTCGAGGCGCGCGGTCTCGATCAGGGTCACAGGACGGTAGATCCCGCCTCCGCCGTCGTTGTCTTTCACCAGAACCGCTATGGTGTTCATCCCGGCCCTGACGGCCGCAGTTACATCCAGTGCGAACGGATCGCTGTAGCCGGCATGATCCCCGACATGCTTGCCGTTGATCCAGACTTCCGCCTCATCATCAACTCCCGCGAAGTGCACGCTGAGCGGAGGCGTGCCGGCATCCAGGGAAAACGTGCGGACGAACCATCCCCAGCCATCGTACTGCGCCAGACCAGGATAGCCCTCCCAGAAATCCGGCGTGACCACGGTTTCCCACGCGGTGCGGTCCATCTCCGGACGGAACCATTGTCGCGCAATACCGGTCTTTCCCGAATCTGCCGTGAACAACCACTCCCCGTCGAGGGAGATCTTCACCACTGGCGTCGAAGCCGTCATGGCCCCGGCACCAAGCAACATGAGACAGAACAACGCGCACGTCGATCGCATGGAGTATCCTCCTTGAAGGTTTCCGCCCTACCGCGTTGCGGCGGCGTCTGAATGCCGAATGCAAGAACCATGTTCATGCTGTCAGTCAACGTTGATCCCGAAGGCTCGCATGCTGCACGCCCTATGACCCGGGCCCCCAGATGAAGACCGCGGCTGCCACGGCCAATACCGCCCACTGTATCCCCTTCGTCCATCGGGGATCCTGCCTCCTCACCCAATCCCAGAAGAACGCCAGCGCGAACATCAATCCGAGCAGAATGAACGTCCACCCGAACGCCTCTTCCAGGCCGAACGTGTGATTCGACCAGCGGCGGAAATTGAACGTCCCGAAATTTCCGTAGATCAGCAAGAGATGCGTTGTGTAGACAAGGAGCGATTCGCGGCCGACGAGGGTGATCCAGGATCGCGCAGAAACACCACGGCGTTCTTCATACAGCATCAGGCCGGAACAGAGGAGCACAACAATGCCCAGCCGGAGTAGTACAAAACTCGGACTGTACCGCCAGTAGTCGTATGTCGGGTACAGCCATCCCAGCGGCATGAGCGCGAAGGAGAACACGATGAGAGCACTTCCGGCCCAGGCGAATCGCTTGACGGGAAAACCCCCGCCCCGATCTTCGGCTATCTTATGCTGTCCTGTCGCCGGCCTGTCCGGCCCGACGGCTGACTTTTCTCTCCCGGCATCGGAGGCCGTGCGGTCACGCAGTGCGGAAAACAGGTACCCTGCGATCGCTCCCGCCAGGAGGAACACCGACCACGGAAAGAGCGGAAAAAGCGAGAAGTGCAGTCCGTTCATATACGCAGCGAAGGGTGCAGGTATCGCCTCCAACCAGTCCACACCCCACATCAGGGGGGTCACGAAGAGCATGATGAGCGCCGTGATCCCGGCTACCTGGTAGAGCCGTCGTTCTGTGCGTACAACCAGCAGGACCACTTGAAGAAAGAGAAGGGAAACGGCTATACAGTGAAGCACATCGGATTGAAAGAACACCAGCCACTGCCGTTCCGGAATCTCACCCAGCATCTGCCCGAGGTTGAACTTGGGAAGGTGGAGGGCGTACGCAAGGAGAAGAATGAACAGCAGGCGCCAGAGCTGTCGGAACAGCGGTGCCCCGAGTGAGAGGTACGAAGTCAGCTTGCGCCTGGTAGTCACCGCATACGCCATGCCCGACGCAAAGAGAAATGACGGCGCCACCAGGCCATTCAGGAACATCAGCACCTGAAACAGGAAACCCTCTGTGGCCTCAGACGCGATCGTGGCGTTCACCACGTGCGTCTCGATCATGACGATAACGGCCCATCCACGCAAGAGATCGATAAAGGCGAGTCGTTTTGAGGGAGGCATATCATGCGTTCCGGGATGACCGGCCCGGAGGATGGAATCGCATGCACGCAGTGCGCTTTGATCTGACCATGCTCGGGTCGTCCTGCACGCGGTCGAGTGAGAGGGCTAAAACGGCTTCGTCAGGAAGAAGTAGAGCAACGTTGTGGTGAACCCCGCTTGCGTCAGCCGCAACTTATAGTAATGCGCCTCCCGGAGCGTCTTCAAGACGTGCACGACCGTCACCATGAGCGTCAGCACGCCCAGAGCAACGGCAATCGCCCCTGCAGTGTCAAGCCGCTGTCCGATGATCTGCATGAGGCCCGGATTCACCACGGAACCATAGACTAGCACGAGGTGGACGGTGTAGACGATCAGCGAAGACTGACCGAGCGCCACCAGGTTCTCCGCCAGCACGGGAGGAAGCCGACGGAGACGGAAGATCGAGGCGGCAATCGCCCCGACAATCCCGGTCCGGATGAGGAAGAAGGCCGGTCCTGCCTTCCAGAAATCGTGCGGCGGATACACAGCAATCGG
>JADLEA010000476.1 GCA_020846365.1 Bacteroidota bacterium | reverse complement strand
TTCCTCTTCATACAATACGAACGCAGCTATGACGGATTTCACCGGCACAGCGACCGGCTCTACCGCATCGGCATAACGCACCGGAAGGGGATGGCGGTGACAGGCGAGGGGGCGGAATTCACTCCGCCCATCGGACCTGCGATGAAGGAGGAATTCGCGGAGGTGGAGGAGTACGTACGGGTCTCAACTCCCCGTCCTGTTTCCCTCGATGCCGTAGGCAAGCAGACCGGGATCGGCAAGGCGGTATTTGCCGATTCGACATTCTTCACCGTGTTTGACTTCGTTCTGACCCATGGCGACCCCCGGCAGGCACTCGCCGCCCCCTTTTCGCTGGTGCTGACGGAGACCGAAGCAGCGCGGATCTTTGGGGAAGAAAATCCTCTGGGGAAAACGGTGACCATCGACAACAGCGGAGTGTATACCGTTACCGGCGTCGCAAAGGATCCGCCTGCAAACTCAGACGTTCAATTCGAGGCACTCCTTTCGTTCTCGACGCTGTACAGAATCCCCGGACTCTATCTCGATTGGAACGGCGGAAACCAGTATATCACGTACGTGCTGCTCGGCGAGCACATAGACCTCCCGCGGCTGGAGGCAAAATTCCCGGCGTTGCTCTGGAAGCACATCAACAAGGAATTGTCCGGTCTCGGCGTCTCGATCGAGGCGCGGCTCCATCCAATTGCCGACTTGCGCCTGTACCATAATCCTGGTTCCGGCGCCTTACGGACAAACCTCGTCGTGGCCGGTGCGGTTGCCCTGTTGATCCTGTTCATTGCGTGCGTGAATTTTGTGAATCTTACCACCTCTCAGGCACTTCCGCGTGCCCGGGAAGTCGGGATACGGAAGGTGCTCGGTGCCAGCCGCGGCGGCATCATAGCTCAGTTCCTGGCGGAATCGCTGGTGGTCTCCGCAGTTGCGGCACTGCTCGCGCTCTTCTTCGTTGATCTCGTTGTCGGTGAGGTCGGGAGCTTCATGGGCCAGCCACTCACCGTGTCATCACTACTCTCGCCGGCCTCCCTCGCGATTGCCGTTGGGGTGATTCTGACCGTGGCCATTGCCGGGGGAATCTACCCCGCAATGGCTCTCTCCTCCATTTCGCCCGCGGAATCTCTGAAAGGCGGTGGCGTCCTCCTGCGATCTGCCGCGCGCAATGTCCTTGTGACCTTGCAGTTCGCCGTGGCGATAGGATTGGGCAGCGCAACGCTTGTCGTAGCGGAACAGCTGCACTTTGTGAAATCCAAGGAACTCGGTTTTCACAAGGATCAGGTTCTCGTGCTTCCGCTGTTGGGCGACGAAAGCCAGCGGAAATGTGATGTGCTGAAGTCAGCGTTCGCAACGATACCCGGAGTCGAAGGTGTCACGGCTTCCTCGGAAGTACCGCACAACGGATTCACCAGCAATGGGTATTTCCCCGAAGGTTCCACCAGCCCGATGATGATCCATGTCGTGGACGTGGACGATGATTTCTTCAAGGTGTACGGCCTCGAGATTGTCCGGGGGAGGGGCTTCGTCAGGAACCTTCCGGCAGACGGGAATGCGATACTCATCAACGAAACGCTCTTCCGCGCGCTGGGATGGGAAGAGCCCCTGCAGAAGTTCATGCGGCGGGGTGGCGATCATCCCATCATCGGTGTCGTGAAGGACTTTCACTTTGCGGCCCTCCACGACAGGATAGAACCTCTGATCATGACCCGGAAGCCGTGGGCGGACCGTTTCTCGGTGCTGTCTGTGCGGATGAACACCGCCGATGTCCGGGGGACCGTGGCCGCCGTACGCGAGGCGTGGATCCGCATCGTTCCTCTTAACGCCTTCTCATACTACTTTCTGGATGAGGCATACGACCAGGTGTATAGAAGAGAAGAGCGGTTTCAGACCATGCTGTACTGGGGGAGCGGGCTGGCAATGGTGATAGCCACCATTGGGCTGCTGAGTCTCGTGGCGCTCTCTGTTCGCCAACGCACGAAGGAAATTGGCATCCGGAAGGTCCTGGGTTCCAGCTCCGGAGGCATTGTGGTGTTGATGGCAAAGGACTACACCAAACTCTTGGGCGGTGCAAACCTCATCGCCTGGCCTGCGGCAGGATACTTCATTGAGAGGTGGCTGGAGAGGTTCGCCTATCATATCACGCTTCCGTGGTGGACATTTCTCGCGGCGGGAGGGGTGGCCGCCCTGATCGCGCTCACCGCAGTGAGCCTGCAGTCATTACGGGCCGCGTTGGCAAACCCGGTGAAATCTCTCCGCTACGAATAACCATGCAATTTGGGTTGTGTTACCCATGTGGCTTCCTATCCTAACCGGATCACTGCCGCACTCCTCCGTTTCAGCCTGATGGGGTCAATTTTTCCGTTCGGGGACCGGTCAAAACGTAACGGATGCGCGGTCAAGACGCCTATACGGCTCGAACGGGGGCCAACGGCCATGGCATGTCATTTGCGCTCATTCACGATACGAAAGCGACATTCCACATCGAGACCTTGGGGGGGACATCATGGATTGCGCATCAACGGAGTTGCTCACGTGTGACACACAGGTAACGGGGGTTGAGGAGCTCCACTTCATTGCATATCATCGCGCTGCACGTTCCGGATACCAGGAACCTATCTCCCGTTGTCTCAGCGATTTCAAGAAGGGTATAGATCCGCAGACGTCGCGGTGGATTGCCCTTGCCGCTCCTTTGGTTTCCAAAACCTCCCGGTTCGATGTCATCGTCCGTGCGTTGCGCAGCAATGAGCTTGCAGCCGACGGCGAGTCTCCGCTGGACAAATTATGTGCGGCGATCGCAGAGCAGAGTGGGGCGGTCTATGCGCCCGCCCGGCTCGTGAAATCCAGAACCACCCGCATGCTTCAGGGACTCGGCGGTCAGGCAGCCCACCGCAAAGAACTCGAAGGCGTGTACACGTTTTCCCCGGCCGAACTCAAGGAAGATGTGCGTGTGCTCGTGGTTGATGACACGATGGCAACCGGGTCGACAATGGAAGCGATCTCTGCGGCAATCAAGACAGCCCTGCCTGCGGCCACCATCGTGGGGTTTGTCCTCGGGAAGGCCGAGGGGGTATATCAGAATGTCCACCTGAATGCGGAGTACTTCCTCGGGCCGGAGAGGGATCCCGGACATGCCGTCGGGGCGTTCACGCCGGCCGGCATTTCCAGGAAGGCCTCGATACACAAGCTGCAGGGAACGGTGTCCCCAGGCAAAGTTCCTGCGACGAAGACGCGTGTGTCGACGGTAAGGCGCAAGGGAAATCTCAAGCTGTATCTCGGAGGACTTGTGTTTGCCTTCGTGGTTGTGGGAGCTCTGGTCCCGCTTCGCTCAGGCAGAACCAACTGGCAGGCGGATCTGGCTTCGATGGACCTTCCCGATTTGTCGTCGAGTGCTAAAACTTCGGAGCCGGCCGAGCCGGCGTCGCGCCAGGCCGTTCCGGTTGAACGAAAGAATGTGCGTCCCGCGACAATCACGGTGCCGAGCGTTGGGCTCAGGGCAAACCACTCCTTGAGCTCTCAGACCCTGGCGAGGACCACGGTGCAAGCAGGGGAGAAGGTTGAG
>JADLEA010000475.1 GCA_020846365.1 Bacteroidota bacterium | reverse complement strand
TGCGCTCATACGCCAGACAGCTCACTGTGGATGAAGGCATGGATGGGACCATCGAGCAGTACGGGTTCTTTGTGCCCGTCTTTCCTTCCTCCGGTCCGCTCAATATCTGGATGAACCTGCAGTGGACCCCGTTTCTCTGGCAGGCGGGCGGGGAAGAAATCAATGAGGATCAGACACGCCTGTTGATTAGCAGCGATGCCGGCGTGCAGGCCCTGACCCTATGGAAAACCATCTATGATGATCTGGACTTCAGCCGGTACGGCCTTGCCCACGACGTGGGGTTTGCGTCTCAGAACCTGGCCATGATCATGGACGGCCCGTGGGATCTCCCCCGTTTCCGGCAGATGAGAGATATTGACTGGGCTGTTGCTCCGCTTCCGGCCGGGCCCGCAGGGCGGGCAACGTACATTGCCGGTGAGCACATGGCCATGTTCAAACAGTCAGAGCATCCTGACGAGGCCTGGGCGTTCGTCAAATGGATGGTGAGCGCGGATGTGCAAGCCCAGTTCTCCATGAGTTCAGGCTATCTGCCGGTCCGGAAGTCAGTTCTGGAGAGGGAGGACTACAAGGCGTTTCTCGCCGGAGATCCGGCAATGAAGGCCTTTGTCGACCAGTTGCGATGGGGAAGAGGCCGTCGTCCGATCGACTACCGACGTGTGGAAATCAACCGGTTGATCGCGGAAGCGATAGAGCGCGCCACGCTCGGGAAACAGGATCCCCGCCAGGTTCTCGACGAGGCGGCCGCACAGGCGAACGCACTCCTGAAACCATGAAGTTGAAATCCTGCCGGACTTTTGGTATGTTTCGGCATAGACGCAGTGGCATGGCCGCAGATGCAAGACGTATATCGCCCTCTTCCATGCGATGCAGGCGCATTCGGCTGCTCTATTGCTACATGAATATCCTCGCCTCGCTCTTCACCCTCTCCGCAGAGTCCCAACCTCCCAAAGAGCTTAATCAGTACGTTCATCAGGTGTGGTCAACGGAGGATGGTCTGCCGCAAAACACCATCAGTGCCATCGCACAGACCACCGATGGCTACCTGTGGCTCGGGACGCGCACCGGGTTGGTCCGGTTTGACGGCTCACGGTTCGTGCTCTTCGACAAACGGAATACCCCCGCATTCCTGAACAACGACATCTGGGCCCTCAAAGCAGCGCGCGACGGATCGCTCTGGATCGGCACCAACGGAGGAGGAGTTCTCCGCTACGCAGACGGGGAGTTCAAACGTTGGTCGACCGACGAAGGTCTCAGCTCAGCTGTTGTGTGGAGCATCCATATTGGCCCGGCCGATACGGTGTGGATCGGGACGAGCGGAGGCGGCGTTAACCGATTGAAAGATGACCGGTTCTCCTATATCACACAGGACGAGGGATTGGCGAGCGACTTTGTCTGGTCGATGCTGAAAGACAAGTCCGGAACCCTCTGGGTCGGGACGGATGGTGCGGGGGTGAGCCGCCTGTCCGAAGGCAAATTCCGCACCTACTCCTCGGAGACCGGTTTTCCGGCGGATTACATCTTCTCCATCGCACAGGACAGCAACGACGCTCTCTGGTTCGGCACCGGTGCGGAAGGCCTCGTGCGGATGAAAGACGGTCAGACAACCGTGTTTACCGAGGAAGACGGTCTCCCCAGCAGCATGGTATGGGCCCTCCTCTGTGATCCCAATGGCGACATGTGGATCGGAACAGACCGCGGACTCACGCGCTACCGCAACGGCAGGTTTTCCTCGCTCAAAGAGGTGGAGGGCCTCGGCTCGATTACATCCCTCTTCCGCGACGCGGAGCAAAGCCTGTGGATCGGGACGCGAGGGGGAGGGCTTCATCAGCTCCGCGACGGAGACGTCACCCCTTTTACGACAAAACACGGCCTTGCGCACGACCATGTCCTGTGCGTTCATCAAGGCCCCGACAGCATCATCTGGGTCGGAACCAACACGGGTGGCTTCAGCAAAATCAAAGACGGCGTCATTACGTCGTTCGGCATCCGTGAAGGAATCGTCGCTGATGTCGTTCTCTCTCTGTTTGCGGCACGGGACGGTACGTTGTGGGCCGGTACAGACGGCGGAGGGATATTTCTGGTCAAGGGACGCAGCGTTCGCCGTCTGATGGCCGACCAGGGGCTTTCGAGCAACACGATCTATTCGCTCCTGGAGACCAGCACTCGGGAGGTCTATATCGGGACGGATGGCACCGGAATGGACATCTACCGGGATGGCAAAATCCGTCATGTTGGAACAGATGAAGGCCTGGGGGGAGAGTTCGTCTCCGCCATCATCGAGGACAGGCAGAAGCGGATCTGGGTGGGTTTGCGCGACGCCGGCGGCGTCAATTGCATCACACCAACCGGAATCAGGAGCATCACGCAGAAGCAAGGCCTTGCGGACAACACGGTCTGGTGTCTGATGGAAGACCATACAGGAAGCGTCTGGGCGACGACCAGCGACGGTATCAGCAAGATTCTTCCTGACACGGTCTTGGCATACAAGATGCAGGACGGCTTCCCTGCGGAGCGGGTGTACTCTGTACTTCAGGATGCCGACCGGGGGTTCTGGTTCGGCACCGACCAGGGGGTGGTGCATATCGATGATTCTTCCTTCTCGGCGTACGACAAGAGGATGGTCCCCTCACTGCAGGCACATCTGCTTGGCACAACAGACGGCATGCTTTCGGCGGAGTGCAATGCAGGTAGTCCATCGGCATGGCGTACATTTGACGGCGCCCTCTGGTTTCCGACGATGAAAGGGCTTGTCCGCATCGACCCGGCCCGCAAAGAGTTGACCACCCATGCCGCGCCGGTGTTCATCGAACGCGTTCTTGTTGACGGGATTTCCTACGCGCCGTCCGAGGAGCTTGTGATCCCCCCGGGGAACGGGGAGATGGAAATCCAGTACACCTGTCTAAGTTACATCTCGCCGCAACACGCACGGTTCACATACAAACTCGAAGGTTACGACCGGAACTGGATCGATGCGGGGAACCGCCGGGCCGCCTTCTACACGAACCTCTCTCACGGGGAGTACATGTTCAGGCTCCTTGGCAGCAGCGGTCGCGGCCGATGGCATGAGGCGAAGGCACCTCTCAGAGTGCGTATCCTGCCCCACTACTACCAGACATGGTGGTTCTACGGTCTGAGTGCGATCGTTCTGGCCGGACTTGTGTGGGGCGGATTCCGCTGGCGCCTGACACAACACCGGAAACGTGAGCAAGACCTGCTGCGGCGAGTCGAAGAACGTACGCAGGAGTTGCTGAAGGCAAAGGAGCTTGCGGAAGCGGCCACTCGGGCGAAGGGCCAATTCCTGGCTAACATGAGTCACGAGATTCGCACCCCGATGAATGCCGTGATCGGTATGACCGGTCTGCTTCTGGATACTGACCTGACGCTCCAACAGTCGGAATTCGCAGAAACGATTCGCACGAGCGGTGAATCGTTGCTCACGATTATTAATGACATCCTGGACTTCTCGAAAATCGAGGCAGGCAGCCTCGAATTGGAGCAGAATCCTCTGCTCATTGATGAGTGTGTCGAGCAAGCATTGGATCTCGTCGCGGAACAGGCGGCGCTGAAAAACATCGATCTCATGTACTCCATCGCTCCCGATACCCCGCGTGCGATTATGGGCGATATCACGCGTCTTCGTCAGATCCTCGTGAATCTTCTCAGTAATGCCGTCAAGTTCACCGAACGAGGAGAGGTGGAAGCTTCTGTCCGGCTCCGGCCGGCAAACGGAGGCGGGGACGCTCAGCCCGGTCACGTGCGGATACAGTTTTCTATCCGGGATACGGGTATCGGTATTTCCCCTGCAGCTCATGACCGGCTCTTTCGCTCCTTCAGTCAGGTGGATGCGTCAACCACGAGGCAGTACGGCGGGACCGGCCTTGGACTCGCCATATCGAAACGGCTTGCGGAGCTCATGGGCGGGACCATGTGGGTGGAAAGCACTCCCGGCGCCGGGTCGACGTTCTCTTTCACCCTCGCTGCTCCGCTTGCGCAGGAAGTGCCCCGGCCGCATCTCGAAAAGCATGTGGGATCGATAGCCGGCAAACATCTCCTGATCGTGGATGACAATGCCACGAACCTGCGCATCCTCGCGGCCCAGACCCTTTCCTGGGGAATGCTGCCGGTGCAGGCATCTTCGGGACGGGAAGCGCTCGAGGTGTTGCGCAAGAGCACCCGGATAGACCTTGCGATTATTGACATGCATATGCCCGAAATGGACGGGCTAATGCTTGCCCGGGCCATCCGGCAGTTCCGCACCCCTCAGGAGCTGCCCCTGGTGTTGTTGAGTTCGGTGGGCTTGCGCAAGAGCGGCGAGGGCGAGATATTCGCCGCAACGCTTACAAAGCCGGTGAAACCCAGCCACCTGTTTAATGTGCTCATGGACCTTGCAGGGAATTCCGGGGCACGACCCGCCCAGCATCGATCTCCGGAATACATCGACGGCCAGCTTGCCCAGCGCCACCCTCTCCGCATTCTGCTGGCCGAGGACAACGTCATCAACCAACAGGTGGCACTGAAGATCCTGCAGCGCATGGGGTACAGAGCAGACGTAGCTGCAAACGGACTTGAGGTGCTGGAAGCCCTCCGGCGTCAACGCTACGATATCATCCTCATGGATGTGCAAATGCCGGAGATGGACGGTCTGCAGACGACCCGGGAAATCCGGTCGCGGTGGGAGCCGGATGAACAACCCCGGATCGTGGCCATGACCGCTAATGCCATGCAGGGCGATCGTGACGAATGCATTGCCGCAGGCATGAACGATTATCTGAGCAAGCCAGTGCGCGTGAAGGAGTTGGAGGTAGTGCTCGAGCGCTGTCCGTCCTTTGTCGCCCCTCCGATGACTCCCCGCTCCGGAGATCCGTCCCACTCGCTTGATATGCGTCGGCTGGATGAACTACGGGAGCTGGCGGGACCCGACGAGCCGGATTTCATGCAGAATCTTGTGCGCACATACCTATCCGAAACCCCCGGCCGTTTGGCCAAACTGCGTGAAGCCGTGGCAGCGGGCGAGTGCGCGCAGGTCGCACGCCAGGCCCACGGTCTCAAGGGAACGTCCGGAACCATTGGTGCAATAAGACTCGTCACGCTCGCCTTCCACCTGGAACAACTTGCCCGCAACGACTCTCTGGATGGTGCGACGACGCTAGTGGGAAGCATGGAACAAGAGTTCGAACGTGTCCGCCGACTCCTGGAAGACATAAGGCGCTGATCACCCCGCCGCACCCCGGCGTATCATGTCTGTGCGATGCGACTCTGTCGGGTGACCCTGCCGGTGCGACTCTGCCAAGTGAGTTCTGTTGATTCTTCCGCAACTTCACGGTACCTTCCGGAGTGTAGAGCACAGTTTGGGATTATCTATGGCTACCACGAGAAAAAGCCCGCTTGCCCGAAAAGGAAAGAAGACGACCCGGCATCCCGGGGTCGGAAAGGCACGCCGGAGGGGGAGCCCCGTGTCGGGGAAAACCGGTAGTCGCAACCGAGAGAGCGGGGCAGCGATTGCGAAGACATCGTGGTTCCGTCTGGTGTATGAAGGCATGACCGACGCATTCGTTCGGGTGGATATGAAAGGTCAATTGAAGGATTTCAACAGACCCTTCGTGCAGATGGTGGGCTACGATGCCCGGGAACTCCGGAAGATGACCTACAGTGATTTGACGCCGGAGCAATGGCACGAGGCGGAGTCCGACATCATCACACATCAGGTGTTGACGCGGGGGTATTCTGAGCTCTATGAGAAGGAATACCGCAGGAAAGACGGTTCCATCGTTCCGGTGGAATTGCGCACGGTGCTCCTCCGGAATGGGCGCGGCCGGCCGATCGGCATGTGGGCATTGATCCGTGACTGCACGGCACGGAAGCATGTAGAGGAACGGCTCCGGCTGACCGAGGAGAAGTTCGCCAAGGCCTTCCATCTCAGCCCCGATGCGGTCAATATCAACCGGCTGTCGGACGGCGTGTACCTTGCCATCAACGAAGGATTCTCAAAGATCACGGGCTATTCCGCCGCCGAGGTGATCGGACGGTCCTCTGTACCCGGAGACCTTGGCCTCTGGGTGCGCCAGGAGGATCGGGACACGCTGATTGCGGGCCTTAGAGAACGAGGGGAAGTGAGCGGACTGGAGGCGGAATTCCGCATGAAGGATGGGACCATCAAACTGGGCGTCATGTCGGCAAAGGTCATGCAACTGGACAATGAACTTTGTATCTTCTCGGTGACCCGGGACATCACGGAGCGGCGGCTTTCCGACGAGGCCCTGCGAAGAAGCGAAGCGGAGCATAGACACCTCATCGAAACCATGCCGGATGGCGTCTACAGGAGCACGCACGACGGGAAGTTCCTTGAGGTCAACCCCGCCATGGTGAAGATTCTCGGTTACTCCTCCAAAGAGGAGTTGATGGCCATTGACATTCCGACCCAGCTGTACTTTACCGCGACGGACCGCGAGAGTGCCGCGCTGGAAGAGAAGCTCGAAGAGATGGCCATCTTCCGGTTACGGAAGAAGGATGGATCTGAAGTGTGGGTGGAAGACCATGGGCGGCATGTGCTCGGCAACGACGGCCGGGTCCTGTACCACGAGGGAATCCTCCGCGACGTCACCGAACGCACGAAAGGGGAGGAGTTGCTGCGTGCAAGCGAGGAACGGATGCGGGCGATCATTGAAGGAACCCCGCAGCAGTTCTTCTACACGCAGGATGCCGAAGGAAACACCACGTACGTCTCACCGACCGTAGAGCACATCACCGGCTACCCGCCGGAAGTGTGGATGAAGCAGAGAGACTGGTTTATTACGGATGCCGAGGTGAACAAACGCGCGGTGCAGGTCACCCACGCCCGTCTGGCGGGCGAACGCATCGACGGTCCGCTGATGATCGAGATATGGCGCCGGGACGGCCAGCCCATCCTGCTCGAGGTCTATGAACATCCCGTGATGAAGAACGGCAAGGTGATCGGGCTCCAGGGAGTGGCGCACGACGTGACTGAGCAAAAACATGCAGAGGAGGCCCTGGTCCGTTCCCTCAAGGAAAAAGAGGTGCTGCTGAAAGAGATCCATCACCGGGTGAAAAACAATCTCCAGGTCATCTGCAGCATGCTCAATATGCAGGCGTCCGAAGCCCAGGTCGAAGCGGTCACCACCGCACTTCAGGAAGCCCAGGCGCGCGTGCTCTCCATGGCTCTGATCCACGAACGACTCTACAGCGTGGCAGATTTTTCGCACGTCGATCTCCTCGAGTATTCTCAGAGTCTCGCCAATCATCTGGCCCGGACGTGGAAGCGGCCCGGGATCCGTGTCTCCGTCGGGGGAAGCCAGACCTTTGTCGGCGTGGATGCGGCCATTCCGTATGGCCTGATCCTGAATGAACTCGTGACCAATGCGCTCAAGCACGCGTTCGCGGGGAGGGAGAAAGGGGAAGTGAACGTCTTCGTTGAACGGCAATCCGGCACGTCGGTAGAGATGGGGGTCAAAGATGACGGAATCGGGTTTCCACCGGGCAAGGACTTCAAAGACATGGTGTCGATGGGCATGACGCTGGTGACAAACCTCGTCACGCAGCTCAACGGCACGATCACGCTCATGGACGGCGATGGGGCGCATTTCGTCATCCGGTTCAGTGCGTAAAGGTGACCGAGCGCCGCTCAGGAAGGGAAGCGTATACGGAAGGTCGTCCCCAGGGCATTGTCCATCGTTATCGTTCCTGAGAGCTGGTCCACCAGCGACGTGACGATGGTCATCCCCATCGATTTCAAGGTCCGAAAATCTACTCCTGCAGGGAACCCGATGCCATCGTCCTGTACGATGAGCTCGACGCTCCCGTCCACCTCCCTGGATAACTTCAACGTAATGGTGCCTTTGCGTTTCTCCGGGAACGCGTACTTCAGCGTATTGGTGACTAGCTCGTTGACGATCAGGCCGCAGGGGATTGCGGTATCGATCGGCAGGTCGACCTTTTCGACCTCGACGCGCGCGGCAAGATCCGTTCTGGCGTACGAGCGCATCAGTTCTTCGAGTGTGCGGCGGAGGTGCGCCCCGACATCGATCCCCGCAAAGTTGTCGGTGCGGTACAGGGCTTCATGGACCAGAGCCATGGTGCGCAGACGATGCTCACTTTCGGCCAGCACGGAGCGGACTCTGGGATCGTCGGATTGGGCGGACTGCATGTGCAGGAGGCTGGAGATCACCTGCAGGTTGTTCTTTACCCGGTGGTGAATCTCACGCAGAAGCGCTTCCTTCTCGCTCAGGGATTTGCGCAGGGCGCTTTCCTTCTCTTTTACTTCTTCGATCTGCTGTTCAAGCGAGCTCATCGTGGCATCCAGCTGAGAGGTCATGCTGTTAAATGCCTCGCCCAGTGCCACAATTTCCCGCGTCCCGGTGATATCTGCGCGAATAGCACGCTCCCCCCCGGCTATACGGCCGGCGGTGTCCATCAGGCGAACAATCGGCTCCGATAACCGTCGCGCCAGCCGCACCCCCAAGAACGCAGCAAAGCCCGCCAGAATCAGGAAGACTACGATGCTGATGATCGTCCGCTGGATGATCCCCTGTGAGGCCTCGAGCACCGGGATTTCCACAATCACCGCCCAGTCCAGCGATTCAAGGGGTGTGCCCGCTCCGATGACCCAATCTCCCGAGATCCCCCGATACAGACGGGCTCGAAGGCCCCCGGATTGAATCCGGCCACTCACGAAGTCTTCCACCAGCTCTATATACCTGACGTTGTCGCCCCGTAAGACGCGCGCCGGATCTCCAAAGGCGATGAGCGCGCCGGTATTGTCCACGACGTATGCCACCCCCTGATCATCGCTCGGGATGCGCTCAACCACCTCCCACATGAACTTCAGGTTCACTTCGGCAATGAGTGAACCCTGGTGGACGCCGTAGGCATCGGTTATGGGGACCCCGATCAGAATTGCTGGCTCGTTGGTTGTGCTGTCGATGTACACGGAACTGGTGTAGTGTTGTGCCGAGCGGACAGCACGAAGCGCGTCCGGGCAATAGCGGCATGCGCGTCGTTCCTCGATTGCCTGGGACCGGCGGGAGACCGTGACTATCTCGCGGTCGTTGGGGTCGAAGATGAAGAGCCGCTTGAAGGAGTTTTCCAGCCCGGAGAGACTCTGCAGGAGAGCTTCCTGGTCCCCGATGCCCATCGTTTGAGCATCGGTAATCCAGAGCGCCGTTCTGAGCGTGTGAAGCTTGTCATCGACGAACCGTTGCACCGTCTCGGCCGCCTTTCGCCCGATCAATTGCTGCCGGTCGGCGATAGACTCCTGTACAAGCCGGATGTTCGTGTAGAGCTGAACCGCGCCGAGGATGACAAGCACAAGGCAGCAGAATCCGACAAAGACAAGCGCAAGGGTGGCCGACAAACTCCTGGGTGAATTCTCATGTGTCTTGCGGGGTGGCATGCGGACAGGTTCTCCGTTCAGAGTTCGGGACTACCGCAAAATTGCATCGGCCTGCTTGAGGAGGCCATTCGGAATCTCCACGCCGAACTGCCGGGCCGCAACGACATCGACCTGGATGTACGTTTCCGCGGAGACGACCGGAATCGTCCCCGCGGGCACCCCGTGGAAGATCTTGTCTGCAAGGACCGCTGCCTGGCGGCCCACCGCGGCGTTGTCTATCGCAACGCCAAAGAGACTCACGCGCTCGTCTCCGATAGACAGTGCCCCGCCGATGGGGATCTTTTGCTTTGCCGCAAATGCGCTGATCGCGGCGAAACCTTCGTTGCTCACGAGAAGCGGTTCGGGAATGATCAGGATCGCTTGCGCAAGATTGTTCCCCCCCTCCGTCAGCTTGGAAAGCTGATCGCTCAAATCCGCAGCATCGTTTGCGGCAATGAACGTGAACGTGATCCCGACGCTTTCTGCCACGGGGCGGAGCATCTCCAACTGGCTCTCGATCGTGGGGTATCCCTGCTGGTAGGGGACAAGAATTCGTGTCACGTGCGGAAGGATTGTCCGCAGGATTTCGAGCCGCTTCACCGCGATGTCGGGTCCGGGGAACCGCACTCCCGTAACATTCCCGCCGGGCTCGCGAATGTCCTCGACCAAATCGGCTCCTTCAATAATGGCGTTTGCGAAGACCACAGGGATGCCGGAACCCCTGGCAACCTGTTTCGCCTGAAGGGCAACTTCAGTGGGGAACGCGAGGATGAGATCGACTTTTTGCTCACAATACCGCTGAAGAACTTCACGTTCGGTGCCCGGATCGAAGTTCGTCCGGTGCAACTCATAGACGATGTCCGTTCCCTCCTTGTATCCCAATTCGGACAGTTTCTGCCTGAAACCAGTCTCCGTTTCCAGGAAGAAATCGAGGCCCGAGAGAATGCCCACCCGGTACGTCTTGGGCGCTTTTGCGCAATTCAAGGGGAGTAGAAACAACATGAGAATCCACGTCATCACCAGCGCCCCCCCTCGCCGGATGACCCGCATGCGTGTAGACGCATGACTCGTCGGAGTCAAACTCGGACCGGACACGTTGCCTCGCTGTTGTCGGTGGATGTTGAGAACGGTTCTCTTGGTGTAAGAACTGGTGGTTCGGTACAAGATACACTAACCATGCCGGCAGACAGCCGGCCCAGTCACAGACGGGAAAGAAAGGACGGCACCCTCGGGACTCCTTCCCTGCTGGTCGCCCCGATCGGGATACACGCGGAAACGCCTTCTGACGCGACATGCGTTCCCCGGTGCCGGACACTTGACAAACATAACGTTGCTGGAATATAGGTACAGAATGGATTGAGCGCAAGGGGGGGCACGGGCGACCCTGACTGCCCTGCACCCACGGCACCTGGCACCGTCACCGGGGCGCCACCACCGGCACCGGGGCGCCGCCACCGTCACCGTCACCGGGGCACCGTCACCGTCACCGGGGCACCGTCACCGTCACCGGGGCACCGCCACCGTCACCGTCACCGGGGCACCGTCACCGGGGCACCGTCACCGGGGCACCGCCACCGGGGCACCGCCACCGGCACCGTCACCGAGCACCCCCTCAGACGCCCGTGCGTTTGCTTGTCTCCCTTGATTCCCGTAGGTTTAGCGGAAAAACCGTTGGCAACGGAGGAGGATTCTATGATGTGCAAATATGGTGTGCTTGTGCTTTGCGTCGCGGGATGGATGAATCTGTCTCTGGCTCAGCAAGAACAGGGGGATTTGGAGCTGCAATTGCAGGGATCGTTTTCGTCGACCGTCGGCGCGGACGTGACGAGCAGCATTGGGACCATCGCCGGGAAGTTCGGCCCGTTCGTCACGTCCAATATCCAGGTAGGCATAGGTCCAACACTCACCATAACCACGGCGACGACCACCTCAGTGGTGCCCGGAACCGGGACGACGGTGGCCAAAAGCAAGACCACCGCGACGTTCGGCAGCACGGTGTTCGCCGTGTACTCGTTCCTGTTTCAGGATGCACGGACCGTCCCATACATCGGGGCATCGTACTACAAAAGGGATTTCAGCAACGGCGATGACCGCGGGTGGGTCGGGGGAAACGCCGGGGCAAAATTCTTCTTTACGAAGAAGACGGCTGTGGATTTCAGCGCGAACTACCTGACGAGCCTGAATACCGATACGAAGGGGGGATTGCTCCTCTTTGCCTTTGGACTCAGCTTTCTGCTGTAGAGATGCGGGGTCTCAGGGGCACAACGGGATACCCACCTGGGGGCGCTAGAAACGATGAATGAGATCGCAAGGACGTTCTATCTTCTCGCAGCGCTGCAGGGGGTTCTGCTCTCCGCCGTTCTGCTGACGAAAAAGGCCAATCACTCGGCGAACCGGATCCTGGCGTCAGCCACGCTTGCCCTCTCCCTGGAACTCATCGCCCAGGTATACTATTTCAGCGGATGGTATCGCCATTTCCCCGGCGCCATGGGTTTTACGTACCCGTTTCCCTTCCTCTACGGACCCCTCTTCTATCTTTATGCGCGATTGGTCTCCAAGGCGACGCCCGGGCTCCGCCGGACGGATGCTCTGCACTTTCTCCCCGCCATCCTCGTCTATGCGAGCATAACGCATGTCTTCTTTTACACGGATGCGGCGAAGATTGCGTTTGTGGACACGATGATCGAGGGAGAGCAGGATCCGCTCTATGATGTCATCGAGGCGGCAATCCCCGTTCAGGGAATTATCTATACCGTGCTCACAATAGGTGTTGTCGCGGCGTACAACAGGCGGATTCGCGATGCCTTCTCCACCATCGAGTTGGTCAATCTCGTCTGGCTGAAGTATGTTACGCTGGGCATGATCGTGATCTGGTCTCTGGTGGTGGTTCTGTTTATCATCGGCCTGTTTCTGCCATTTACGGCAGGATGGGATGCGCTCATTCACATTCCTATCGGGATCCTCATCTACTTCATCGGATACAAAGGCCTGAGACAGCCTGAGATTTTCCTTGATGGCTCGACTTCCAATCCGGATCTCTGCAAGGACGCCAAATACGAGCGGAGCGGCCTGAGTGACAGGAGCGCAGACGAAATCAAGGACAAACTGCTGCACCTGATGAGGGAGGAGCGGCTCTATCTGGATCAGAGTCTGACGCTGCAGAAGCTTGCCGCGCGGCTGGACATTTCAAGCCACAATCTCTCCGAGGTGATCAATTCCCGTCTCCATCAGTCGTACTATGATTTCGTCAATGCTCATCGGGTTGAGGAATTCAAGTCCCGCCTTGCCGATCCCGCAAACGCTCCGCTGAATCTTCTCAGCATAGCCTTTGACGCCGGCTTTTCGAGCAAGGGGACGTTCAACGCCATCTTCAAAAAGCACACCGGCATGACGCCTTCGTGGTACAAGGCGCGGATGGCGCGCGAGGGGAAGAACGTCAGAATTGATACGTGATACCGAAAACGGGGAGCAGACCCCACATCCTCTCCTCGTCAACGGTGTTGTCTATCTCATT
>JADLEA010000474.1 GCA_020846365.1 Bacteroidota bacterium | reverse complement strand
TTACACCCCGGGCTGGCTCTTTGTGTATGTGAAGCCTCTGAACGCATTTCTCACGGCCGGACGCGGAGCTCCGCTGAAAGAAGACGGCGTGCTTATGAGCGGAGGGGGTGGTGCTGCGTACATCATGCTTATCCCCAATGTGCGCGTTGGCGGCGTGGGAATGTCCGGCGGACTCAAGAGCACCTCGATTGACGGGAACGCGATACGGCGCGATGCAGAGCTGAGCGTGGGGATCGGCGCCGTGACCATCGAATATGTCGTCCCGGTCGTCGAACGATTGGATGTCGCGTTCGGCGCCATGCTTGGTTGGGGCGGACTCGAACTCACGCTGCGTCAAAGCAATGGCGGCTCGAATACCTGGGTGGGGGAGCAGGATCTGTTTGGTTCCTGGACGGCCGGCTCGCCGGGCAACATGACGCGTTCCCTGTCGGGATCGTACTTCCTCTGGGCTCCAACCGTGAATGTGGAGTATGCATTCCTCAGTTGGCTTGGTGCACGTGTCGGGGTCAGCTATGTGGGGATGTCGTTTCCCTCATGGGAAGTGGACGGAGAGTATGAACTCCTGGGAGTGCCGAGCGACATCACGGGGAAAGGACTGATGATCCAGGCAGGACTCTTCGTCGGCACATTCTAGTGTCCCTCCGGCGCATTGATGTACCAAGACGAGTGGCGTAGCGCTCGTTCCAGCTGCCGGGATCGTGACGCACTGTGCTTGGTCTTTGTTGGATTGGCACCCAGAACAGCCTGAAGACTCGATCGCCTTTTCGCGGAGACCGGATGGAAGCCATCCCCGGCTTCACAACGGTCTCACTGTCTCACAGGTCTCGGGATTTTTCCAGCCACGAAGTAGAATTTTCTCCCTTCGCCATCGTACTTGTAGAACCCTTCGTCGCCCGTCAACAACCATCCATTCCGGAATGCTGAGTTCGTCGCCGCCGGGTCATTGTCGTAGCGTCGCATGATATTGTGGCCCCGGAGGGCGATTTCTCCCCGTTCTCCCTCACCCAGTTCATTTCCTTCGCTGTCCTGGATCATCATGTCGTTTGCAGATATCGGCATCCCGACGGAGGGAAACTGATGTGCAGAAAGCCAGCTCTTGTGTTCACCCGGGGGGAGATCGATAGGCATGAAACAGGAGCACGCGGTTGCCTCCGACAATCCGTAGCCGTGAATCACGGGCCGTTTGAAAGCGATCTCGAATTTCAGCGCAAGATCCACCGTCAGGGGTCCCGCGCTGCAGATCAGGTGCCGGAAGTGTGCGAGCTTGTACATGTCCACGGAGAGCTTGGCCTGAATAAGCGATTGGAGGAGTCCGGAATCGACGCTGACGACGGTGATCCTCTCCGCCGCAATCCGCTCGAAGAACTTCTCCGCGTTGAATTTCTCGTTCAGCACCACGCCTCCGCCGGTAACGAGCGGCGTGAGCAACGTCAGGACGATGCCCTTGACATGGTGGATCGGGAGGATGCACATCACTCTCTGGTCGTCCGACAACCGGTGCCACTCTGCAATGCTGAGCGCCCCGGCAATGAGATTGACCTGGTCAAGTACCACGCCTTTGGGTCTGCCGGGAGCCGGGCAGGAATACATTGCAAGGGCCTCGTCGTCCAGTGAGACCGCTTTCTCGGCGCGGAACCGCGTGCTCAGCCGTACGGCGTCGGTCTGCACATGGGGGAGATCGGATCTGGTCCGTTTCCCGACCTGAACCACGCTCTTGAGCTCGGGTGCGCCGGATCGAAGGGCGAGAATGCGGTCGAGATAGACGTCGCGCACATAGACCAGTTTTGCTTCCGAATGCCGCAGGATGCACGCCAGCGTGTCGTCACTGTCCAGCGGGCTGACCGGGACCAGGACCCCGCCGAGCATGAGAACCGCAAAATATTGAATCACCACATCGGGATGGTTGTGGGATACCGTCGCAACCCGGTCACCGTGGCGGATGCCCAGAGCCTGGAGGTGGTTAGCCGTGCGGGAGACCTCTTCGAAGAATTCCCGGTAGGTGAATTCCCGGCGCTGCCCCGCATCGCTGTAGTAGATCAGAAACACCTTCTGTTCGTTCTGGTCCGCCTGTTCCTCCAGCAGATGTCCGATGCTCCTGTACGGGAGGGAGGGATCCGTGATTGGCGCGCCGTTGAGGCTGCGCGCCTGGGCGATGTTCTCCAGGGTGGTCAAAGCGAGGTCACCGTCGGCCACGAGAGAGTTCTCCTTTCATCCGTCTGCGGTCTGTGTTGCTGCAACGCCTTTTTGCCCCCGGCGATAGCGAGTTCACGAGATGGCTATTTCCCCCGGAATTCCGTATTCACGATGTCAATCTCACCCGGGTAGGTAAGCGTGCCGTAGTCCGTGCGCATGCTTGGTTTTGCGCGCAGAGTCACGCGGCTGGCTGAGCCCTGAGCGCCGCCAAGTGCCAGGGCGAGATTGACGATCTTTTCGTATCCCTTGTCTTTGAAGAACCTCATCAGATCCAGATTCATCCGGAGGGGGATGATGGCTTCCTGCCCGGTTCCCGGGATCGTGATCGGCTCCGCGATATCGCCGGAAATCGTGGGCGTGTCATCGAGCCGGAGATTCCACGCAAAGCTAGTGAGGGTTGCCGCGGATTTCGGTGACCCACCGGTACCGTCATTGGGGTTCACCGCGGCGACGTTCAGTGTGAAGGTGGTGGGAAGCTCCCCGCGCCCGAACGCGGCCACGGCGACCGCTGCGTCTGCGATGCCGAGCCTGGTCTTTCCGGAAAGAGAAATCCCCGCAATCTGGAAGTTGCTGATACCGGAGAGCTTGAACGAGCAACGGGAGAGGTTAGTCACTGCCTGACCGATCTCCTTCATGACGTTGCAGGAGGAGAACAC
>JADLEA010000473.1 GCA_020846365.1 Bacteroidota bacterium | reverse complement strand
TGATTTCACCAGCACGGGCGCTGGCGGACATCTCCGAGGGTGATGCGAGTTCGAGGTTCTTCATGACGGCTCCGGGGAATTGCAACCGTCATGGATAATATGTCTGATCTTCTCGACTGGATGGCAACGTAGGGCAATGGCGAGTAATCGACCAATATATTTCTGGGCAGGATTCCCAGGGGATAGCGATACCAGCCAATCTTGAAAGTAATTGCGCGTTGATGAAATAGTTGACGGTGGTAAGCGAGTTCGATATTCTTGACGGTGACCAATTACCCATCGCAAACCGACCATGGCATTCGGAGACTTCATCAGACAAAAGCGGGAGGAGGCCGGAATCCCGCTGAACGACTTCGCCCGACGCATCGATATCTCGCCAGCGTACTGGTCGCGGATCGAACGCAATATGGAAAAGCCGCCCAAGGATGACCTGATCACCAAGGCGGCCCAGCAGCTCGGTTTGGACATGGACGAGGTTTTTGTACAGGCGAATCGTCTGCCGCCGGAACTGCAAAAGAATCTCGGCGATGTTGTCCTGGCCTATCGGAAACGCCCGAAGACCAAGGGTTGAGCATGACGTCGCTCTCGGTTGCTTACCGCCACTCCGGCCATTTCCGGCCGCTCTTCCTCAAGAATCCCGCAATCGAGGAGACCGCGAGCGCGGTGCGCGCCCAACTGGTTGCAGAGGATGCAGACCGATTGCCACTCTCAACCCTGCGCGAGATTTCCAGCCTCAACGTCAATGGACTGAGTTTCGACCTGTGGGTCAGTCTCGATCATCCGGTCACCGACCATGAAACAGGGGAACAGGTGTGCGGCCTGTGCGAGTTCGATCCGGGAGCGGGCGAAGATGCGGTGTCGCTGCTGGTATCGCCAGTCGGCGAAGGGATGACGGAGGAACTGGTGTTGAGTACCTTCGGCCATGAGCTCGGCCACGCCGTGTTCGATGCACCAGGCTGGATCGCGGATTCGAAGGTTTCACCCGGGCTTTTCGATCTGCCAGATCAACAGCAGCGAAAGGCCTATCGCACCACGACGCACGATATCGGACACCTGACGTCCCCAGGCGTGTCGCCTGCTCAAGATGAAGGGCTGCTTGCCAGGATCGTCGAAGCAGAACGGGAGAAGGAAAAGCGGATCGCGGAATTTCGCGCCAACGAATTCATGGGGTCACTGCTGGTGCCCCGCCGACGGTTGGTCGAAGCTGTCATCGAGATGGCTCCGAAATATGACGTGACGCTGGTGGCATGCCCGGGCTTGCTGGAGGAGGAAGCGCCAACAACTTTCACGGTCAAAACGAACGGGCCTTTTGGCGATTTCGACCTCGAGAATTTGCAGAAGGCCATTGGGAAGCGCTTCGGTGTTCACGGTCGCTTCATCAAGGTCCGCATGGCGCGATACGGATTGCTGTCGGGAGCCGCCGGTTGAGGTAGTTGTCCGGGATCTCCGGACTCAGGTTGCCGGCCACAAGCCGGCGTTTTTTGAGCAGTAACGTTGCGCGTTCGCGCAACGCGCAACTATGAAGGAGATGTAATGGTGGCGGTAACCGAACAGCAACAAGAAACGCAAGAAAGCCCGAAGGCCGATTCGGGGGCGACTGCCATCACATCCGAGGACGGTGTAAAGCAGGCATCGGCCGACCACGGCCCCGATCTGTTGCCGGACATGGAGCATTTCGTCTGGCTGGTGCGCAAGATCAAGAACATCCCCATGCTTCGCCGGCTGCTCAGAAATGAGGGGGTTCATATGCCGGAGAAACTCGCCGAGAAAATGGAGAAGGCCAAAGGCGTCCTGCCCCCGACCGTGCGAAAGTCCCTGTACCCGCTGGTGGGCGAAGCATCACCGGTGACGCGGCAACGGTTGGAGCGGATCGCCGAACGCATCGAAATCCTCGGCGACGAGTATGGCAAGCAAGCCGTGCTGTCCTTGTTCGATGAGGGTAACGAGGCCGATGCAGCGGTGCTCGGCCGCCCCTGCGACCCCCATGGCCGTGCGCTCTATCTGTATCTCGAACAGGAATACCCGGAGAAGCATCGTCCGGGTGGCAGGCGCTTCGACCACGCCGAGCGGGTCCAGGTGATGAACCGGCAATGGAGGAGTGAAGCGTATTCCAGTCATTACCGTGGCCCGCTGGGCCCGACGCCGAAACTGGATGACGCAATGCAGGAGCGCATCAAGGAGAGAATTCTCCTCCTCTATCCGAACGCGCCCCGTGACGACGTCATCATCGAGCAGTTCAGCCGCCGCGACCTGGGGCGTGCGCACAGGCACGAAGAGGGCGATGACGAGGATCCGGCGAAGGAGGTGCTGGATACCCTGACCGTCACCTTCAATGGTGCCGAAGTCCATTACCCGAAGGTGGAGCATGGGGAGGAGGTTTCTCATGATGACCTGGCCGCGCTTTCGATCCGGTTTTCGCGCGAACCGGCCACCGGGGCGTTGAGCGTATTCAGCGATGACCGTGAAATTCGGCGCGACCTGGCCGCGATCTTTCGTGATGTCGTACTCGCAGCCGACGGCGCGATCGAGGACATGCCGATGCTGGAATTCGATCTCTCGGCATTCGTCTCGCCGACCGTTCTTGCCAAGCTCGTCAGCGAGCGGATCGAGGGCATCGAGCGTATCGACATTCAGCACCTCAAGGTGGCCTGCCCTTCGCTTCGCAAAACCCACGACGAGGCGGGGGATCGTGAGATCGTCCAGGAATTGAAAAGCATGATGACCATTCAGCCCGACCGTCGCGATGACCGGAACATTTACGAGGTGGCTCGCCAGGATTATCGAAACCCCGATCTGTCCGTCTATGTGCCGGCGCAGATCAAGCTGGTGATGCGCATGGCCAAGCAGCGGCATCGCAAGGCACACAAGGTGGCCGTCCAGGTCACCGCGCCCAACGGCTTCAATGACCGCAGCAAGACCGAGGACGATCGCAAGCTGGTTATGGCCCAATTGGAGAAACTCGGCATGGTTGTCAAGTTCTGATGTCGAGTACGGGTGCCGCGCACCTCGCATTTCTGGCCGTTCTGGAGCAGGCCGGCGATCTTGCAAAACCTGTCTGCACCTTCCGGATGGGAAGGTGCGGAGACGATTTCGTGCAGCGTCGCTGGCTACGTCTGGCACATGCGTACCTCACGCGCCAGATGGTTTCCTTTCTGGACGGCGAGATCGAGGTCGACGTCGAGATCGACGAGGATGCCGGGGTGTACCGCTATCGCAGTCCCCAGTGGCGTTCGCGCATCCTGACGCGGCCGCTTGCGGAAATTGTGCTGCATGACTTTTGCGTCGATGCCTGGTTGCACGATCTCGCTGAGTGGATCGGCCTGGAAAAGGCGGACGAAAAGGCACAAGCTCGCATCCCTCAACACCTCTGGCACCTTGGGGATTTTCGTGTCGGCAAGACCACCGAGCCCGCGCCGGTGTTCATCGCCCGACGCTTGGCAAGCGCCTCGGTCGAAGCCATGTCGTCGGTTCTCGCCGACCCCGCCTGGGGGCGACGCGGCATAGTTCTGATGCGCGAGCGGCCACGCCTTCCACTGCCTGGCGTCCATGAGGTGCGGGCGCTTTCAGAGTTCATCGGGCCGCAGGAAGGGGGCGGCCAATTCGATTCAGCAGCTTTCGCCAGGGTACTGCGCAGCCTTGCCACACCATCCCCCGTTTCCGAACCGGAGCAGTTCTGGGATGGACATCTTCTGAAACTCCCACATTTTGATGGCGTGAAGTCATTGGCTGACGAGCGCGCAAAGATCATCAACGAGATGTGGGGAAGCGATGGCTCACCACCCCCAATCAAGAAGTGGGTCGAAGCCAACGAAATTGCGAACACAGGTTACTCATCCTTTGCGGATGCATTCGACTGGGATGGCCTGACCTGGAAAGATTTCTTCAGTCGCGAGAGTCACGGCAAGTACCGACTGCGGCGAAATCCATAAATCGTCCATAAACGGAACCCCGCACCGTCCATAAATCCGTGCGGAGACTGCGATGTGCCCTTTTTGAACAGGAGGCACATCGAAATGCAAACGCAACACCCTTCAGCAACAACCGGGCGGATTGGCCGCACGGACCCCACGGCCGGCATGAAACGTCTGGCGCTCAACGAGTACGAGCTCGCAGAGCGCTGGAGAGTTTCGGTCAAGACCCTGCGTCGTTGGCGTCAGGAAGCCCTTGGATGCCCATTCATGAAACTCGGGGCACGGGTCTCCTATGCCCTGGCAGACATCGAAGCTTTCGAACGACGCGTATCACGTTATTCGACTTCGGTTCGTGCGTATCAGTAAGGGGGTGGCCATGAACGATCTGACCATCTTCCCCGCCGACATCGCCGAG
>JADLEA010000472.1 GCA_020846365.1 Bacteroidota bacterium | reverse complement strand
CACCCGCACTACTACTTCGCCAGTCCGGAGATGAAGCTGCTGGTGCAGGACAAAGTCATTGCGCGGCCCATCTACCTCTACATCGCCGACGTGCCCGTCTTCGCGCTTCCCTTCGGCGTGTTTCCAAGCGAGCGGGGGCGGAGATCCGGGCTCATCGCGCCTGCCTACGGCGAAAGCGCGCGCGGCAGGTATCTGCTTCATCTCGGGTATTACTGGGCGATCAATGACTACATGGATTGGAGCGTCCGGGCGGACGGGTACACGAAAGGGAGCTACACCCTCTACTCCGATTTCCGGTACGCGCTCCGGTATGCATTCACCGGCGCGGTCAGCGGTTCATACGGAAGGGTGGTGAGCGGGGAGGCGACGGATCAGAGTTACAGCGACGATCAAGTATTCAGACTCAGCCTCCTGCACAACCAGGAATTCAATCCGACCACCCGTCTCGTCGTGAACTTCACATTCATGAGTGGTTCATACTACGCAAACACCAGCAACCAGCTGAATGATCTTCTCCGCCAGAATGTCGTGTCCAATGCCACGCTCTCGAAGTACTGGGAGGGAACCCCGAACAGCATGACGATCAACCTCAGCCGGGACCAGAACCTCCAGCCCACAGTGGGCAGCGTGGAACTCAGCGAGGTATTGCCCAGCATCAGCTTCACCAGGAGTCAGAGCTTCCCGTTCCGGACCGGCGGGGGGCTCGCGCAGCATTGGTATGACCTTATCGGGTACTCGTACAGCGGTCAGATGTTGAACACACGGACGACGCGGCGCCTGGAAGACGGAAAGCTCCGCGATGATCGCCGCGGCGTGCAGCACAGCATCACCGTCAACGCAGCCCCTAAGGTGGGCTACTTCACCATCACCCCGTTCTTCAACTACACCGAGAAATGGTACGACAAACAGATCGCCCGCGAGTATTCCTCTGCCGAGGACACCGTGTACACGCAGGACGTGAAAGCAATAAAGGCGGTGCGGTACTTTGACTTCGGCGTGTCCGCAAGCACGCGCTTTGTCGGGATCGTGCAACCAAACGTTCTCGGGATCAAAGGCATCCGGCATCAGGTGCTTCCCAGCATATCCTACACGTACCAGCCAGATTTTTCGAAGGATCACTTCGGGTACTACGGCTCATACGTCGATCAGGCAGGGATCAGGCAGCGCTACAGCCGTTACGAGCGTGAGGTTTTCGGCGGCGCGCCTTCGGAGGAGAGGCAGGCGGTGTCCTTCCGCATCGGGAATGTGTTCGAAATGAAGACCGCGGCGGACGACACCTCGGACAAGGAGAACAAGTTTCAGCTGCTCAACCTGGACATCTCCAGCTCGTACAACTTCGCGCGCGACAGCCTCCGTTTCGACGAAATCTTCACGAGCTTCAGAACCAGCATCGGCCAGTGGCTGAACATCGGCGGCAGCGCGCGGTACAACCTCTATCAGTTCGTCACGGACACCGGCAGCAGGATCGGCGGCAGGAGGGTCAACAAGTTTCTCATCAATGAGACGGGGAAGCTGGCCGATCTGACCGGGTTCTCGATCAGCATTGGCACGCGCCTGAGCGGCGAGAAGAAGAAGACCACGGCCGGACCGGTCCGCACGCCGGAGGATTCTCTTGCGGACCGGGAACGCGCGGGGTATGTCGGACTCTATGACGAGCGCGCTCCGGATTTCAGCATACCGTGGAACCTGGACCTCACCTGGAATTTCTCGCAGAGTCAGCCGGGACATCCTGCGCTCAAGTTCCGCAGCTCAAGCATCGGCGGCGCGCTGGGATTCAATCTGACGGAGTTCTGGAAGATCACCGCGACCGCAAGCTACGATCTTATCAACAAGTCCATCGCGGCGCCGCAGATTACGGTGTACAGAGATCTCCATTGCTGGGAGATGAATTTCTCGTGGGTACCGACGGGCTTTTACAGGAACTTCAAGCTGGAGATCCGGCTCAAAGCCCCGCAGCTGCAGGATGTGAAGCTGACAAAGCAGGAAAGCGCGAGGGATATCTTCTAAGCCCTACGCGGACTGCTTCTGCTCTTCGTATTTGTAGAGGGGTTCTTTTTTCCGCAGGATGACGTCTTTGGTGATGGTGCAGCTTGTGACGTTGCGCTTCTCCGGGAGGCCGTACATGATATCCAGCATCACTTCCTCGAGGATGGATCGCAGCGCGCGCGCGCCGGTTCCCCGTTCCATGGCCTTCTGAACGACCGCCTTCAACGCCGCTTCCTCAAAAATCAGCTCCACGCCTTCAACGCGGAAGAGCCGTTTGTACTGCTTCACGATCGCGTTTTTCGGTTCTGTGAGGATATTCAGCAGGGCCTCTTCGCTCAGCGCATGCAGAGAGGAAATGAGGGGGAGGCGTCCGACGAATTCCGGTATCAACCCGAACTTGATGAGGTCTTCCGGCTGCACCAGCTGAAGGTACTCGTCCGGATGCGCGTCCTTCTTGCCCTTGATCTCCGCGCCGAACCCCATCGGATTTCTGTTGACGCGCCGCGCGACGATCTTGTCGAGCCCTTCGAATGCGCCGCCGCAGATGAAGAGGATATTACGCGTGTTGATGTTGATCAGGCTTTGTTCCGGGTGCTTGCGCCCGCCCTTCGGGGGCACGCCGGCAATGGTCCCTTCCAGAATCTTCAACAGCGCCTGCTGGACTCCCTCGCCCGACACGTCGCGCGTGATGGATGCGCTCTCGCTCTTGCGGGAAATCTTGTCGATCTCGTCGATGTAGACAATCCCGCGCTCGGCCTTCTCGACGTTGTACTCGGCATTCTGGAGAAGATGGACCAGGATGGTTTCCACGTCATCGCCAACGTAGCCGGCCTCCGTGAGCGTCGTCGCGTCGGCGATCGCGAAGGGGAGGTCCAGGATCTTCGCAAGGGTCTGTGCAAGCAGCGTTTTGCCGGTGCCGGTCGGACCGATCAGCAGTATGTTTGTCTTTTCGATATCGACGTCGTCCAGCTCGAAGAGGTGGTCCTTGGCGTCGATGCGCTTGTAGTGATTATAGACCGCAACCGCGAGGGATTTCTTTGCGTGTTCCTGCCCGATGACGTATTCATCCAGGGCATTCTTGATCTGCACGGGCGTCAGGCCCGCCTTGGGTCCCCGCCGTGAAGTGAACGCCGCAAGATTGTTGCGGATGATATCGACCGAGCTGGAGACGCAGATATCGCAGATGTACACATCAGGGCCTGCGATGATGCTCTGGACCTCTTCAGGCGTCCGCCCGCAGAACGAACAGTGGATCTTATCGCCACTCCGGTTGCGCTGTGTCATGGGTTTCTCGCGATGGAAGTCCTACTTCTTGTTCTCGCGATCCTTCTTGATATACACGTTGTCAATCAGTCCGTACGTCTTCGCCTCCTCCGAGGACATGTACCGGTCGCGGTCCGTGTCCCGCTCGATGGTGGCGAGCGGCTGTCCGCAGTGGCTCGCGAGGATTTCGTTCAGCCGTTTCTTGGTGCGGAGGATTTCCTCGGCCTGGATGCTGATATCGGAGGCCGTGCCCTGCACGCCACCCCAGGGTTGGTGGATCATGATGCGGGAGTTCGGGAGCGCGGAGCGTTTCCCTTTGGTGCCGCCGGCCAGGAGCACAGCGCCCATGCTTGCCGCAAGGCCGATGCAGATGGTGGCCACGTCCGGGCGAATGTACTGCATCGTATCATAGATTGCCAGGCCCGACGAGACGGAGCCGCCGGGGCTGTTGATGTACACGTTGACGTCCTTGTCCGGGTCTTCCGATTCGAGGAAGAGGAGCTGGGCGATCACCAGGCTGGCGACGGTATCGTCGACAGGAGTGCCGATGAAGACGATCCGTTCCTTGAGGAGGCGCGAGAAAATGTCGTATGCCCGTTCGCCCCGGCCGGTTTGCTCGACCACCATGGGGACCAGTTGATTGTAGATCTCATAGGGGCTTGTGCGGTTGTTGCGGTGTATCATGATGCCATCCCTTCCTTCATTTCCTTGTCGGAGATTCGTGCATGCTGTTTCAGAAACTCCATGATCTTCCCGGAGAGAATGCGATCGCGCACGGCGTCGGACCGTTTGTAGTGGGGGAGCAGCTTGTCTTTTTCCAGCCCCGCCCTTCCTGCCTCTTCCGTTGCCAGTGTCTCGATGTCCGCATCCGTCACCGTCAGGTTTTCCACCTCGGCGATGCGTTCTTTGATCATCATCCACTTGGCCTGCCAGATGGCCTGTGTGCGCCGTTCCTCGCGGTATTTCTTCTCGTCGAATCCGGCGGGAAGGGACCGGTCGCGCGAGCGTCCGCGGAGCTCCTCCACATAGGAATCCAGCAGCGCTTCGACGAATGCTTCCGGCACCGTGATCTCGTGCTGGCGCACGATTTCGGATGCAATATCATCCGCCACTTTTGCCTCCGCCCGTTCCGACCAGTACCGTTGGAGATCATTGCGCATGGAGGTCTTGAATTCCTCGGGCGATGTGACGCTGTCGCGCGTGACCTTCTTCACGAGGGCCTCGTCAAACGCCGGCAGCTGCACTTTCTCGATGGACTTGGGGGTAATCGCCAGGCGCACGTTATGGCTGTGATCGCCGTGCTTTGACTCATATGCGGCCTGCACCGTCTGGCCGGTGGTCGCGGAGCGAAGCACATCGCGGATTTCAGGAGCGAGGGAGTTGTCGGAAAGGTAGAACCGCACGCCGTTGGACTTCCGCCCGATGAGCGGCGTCCCGGCCTCGTCCAGCTCCTGGACGTCAGCGGTGACAATATGCTCGTCATCCGTCACGGCATCGGCCGGCGCCATGGTGCTGTTGGCTTTCCGGATCTGCTGGATCTCTTCATCCACCTCTTCATCGGACACCGCATGAACCAGACGATCCACCGCTATGCCCTTGTAGGTCTTCAGCTCGACGGGCGGTTTCACTTCATATTCGATGCGGAACTGGAACCGTTCTCCCCGCTTGAAATCCATGTCCACCATGGACGGGCGGCCGAGCGGATGGATGTTGCGTTCTTCCATCGCCTTGTGGTACACGGTGTTGGCGATGTCATCCAGCGCCTCGTGCTCGATTGCTTCGCCGTAGAGCTTCTTGACCATCGCAAGCGGGGCCTTCCCCCTGCGGAATCCCTTGAGCTCCACCTTTGAACGGTACTTGTTGTATGCCTCTTCGAAATGCGGCTGAAGCTCGTCATGGACGAGTTCGATCGTAGCTTCCTGCTTCACCTCGGATAGCGTGTTGATGGTAACCTGCAACGGACAACCTCATAGCGTTATGGACTGTGCGTAATTACGTTTCTGACGATGTGCTGTGGGCATAGGGGGACTCGAACCCTCACGGATTTCTCCACTAGATCCTAAGTCTAGCGCGTCTACCAATTCCGCCATATGCCCGTAGACAACAGACAGGCCACCGGAGGGTTTTCTCGGGGAACCGGGCTCGGGAGCGCGCATAGTCTGCACCCCTGCAAAAGCATCGCAACGGTGCGATCAGGCGGCCGTTTGTCGTCAAGTATACCAATGTAGGGAAAAAGGGAGAGACTTCCAAGCAACAGCCGGGCAACCCTTTAGGGGGCCGGCAGCGGGAAAAACAGGCGGAATGTGGCACCCTGCCCGGGTACGGATTCAGCTTCAACCCGCCCCCGGTGGTCTTCCATGATCTTCTTAACGATGGACAGCCCAAGGCCTGTTCCGTCCCGTTTTCCATGGGTGAAAAACGGTTCAAAGAGCCGGGCTCGAATCTCTTCGGGGATGCCCGGACCGGAATCCGACACCTCAATGATGGCGAATGAACCGTCGGTGTCTGTCCGGACGGTGAGTGTCCCGCCATCCGGCATGACGTCGGCAGCATTGCCGGTGAGATTGTAGAACACACGGGTGAGCTTGTCCACATCCAGCGCACAGAGGTCCGTGTAGCCGAGGTGCCGGACAATGGATATTTTCCGCGAGGCCATGTCAGGCTGCAGGACGTCCAGGAGTTTCTCCAGAACAGGTCCGAGCAGCACGGTTTCCGTATGGAGGTTGCTGATGCCCCTGGCATAATCCAGCGTTTCCTGTGCCATCGCGCTCAGCCGGTCGATCTGGCGGATCATGATGTCGGCGATCTCGACAGGATTCTGCGCACCCCCGCCGCGTTTGATAATCTCCGCGTAGATCCGCACGGTGGCCATCGGGTTCTTGATGTCGTGCAGGATCGTGGATGCCATGCGGCCGACGGCGCTCAGCCGCTCGTTCTGGATCATTTCCTGGGCGATGCGCGCATTTTCCAGTGCAATCGCGGCATGGACAGACAGCGCCTCGATGAATGCCTCATCCTCCGGGCCGAAATGCCCGATCCGCTTGTTCAGCAGTTGAAAGACGCCGACGATGATCCCTTCCTTGTTCCGCATGGGCATACAGAGCACGGTGTGCGTGGAGTAACCGCTCCGTTTGTCGATCTCCGGATTGAAGCGCGGATCGCGGTAGGCGTCGGTAATGTTGATCACCTCACCCGTTCTGGCGACGTAGCCGGCGAGACCTTTGCCCATCGGGAGCCGGATTTCCACCATCCCATCCCCCTGCGCCACTTTTGACCAGAGCTCATCGGCTTTCCTGTCGATGAGATAGAGGGTCCCCCGATCTGCGCCGATGCTTCGTGCCGCCACGTCTAGGATGATCCCGAGGAGCGTATCCAGGTCGATGGCCGAATTGACGACCTTGCTGGCCTCGATCAACATGCTCAGTTTGTCGAGCTTGTTCTTGGAGGCGAGAGAATTCCGGCCAAGCTCCATGACAAATGTCTGGTCCATGGTCCTGAGCCGGATGGCGAGGTTGTGCAAGAGATTCAGGGCGATCTGGCGGTTCTTGTTGACCAGATTCCGGAAGTCATCCGCCGTCAGGATCAATACCGTGCATTCATCCATGGCCTCGGCGCGCGCGGATCGGGGAAGGCCGTCGATGAGGGAGAGTTCGCCAAAAAAGTCGCCCGGATGCAGAACTGCCAGCAACGATTCGACACCGAATTTCGTATATTTCTTTATCCGGACGCGGCCTTCGCACAGGAGATACAGTTCCCTACCCTTCGAGTACTCGTCAAAGATGAGATCGCCAGCGGGAATGGTGCGGCGGGAGAAATGCGACAGACTTCGCAGGATGATGCGCGGTTCGACTCCGCGAAAAAGAATGTTCTGCTTGAGCGCGTCGAGGATGAGTGCGGACGCTTTCGCGGACAACTTCAGAGGCGCTTTGGCTGAAGGGCGCGTGCGGAGCTGACGCTTCGGCTTGCCCTTGGGCGCTCGCGGGGGTCGTGGTTTCTTTTTCATTGAACGGTCGAAATGACGAGCGGCAGACACGAGAAGACTATTAAAAAATGATAGCCAAAAGCACTGCCAGAGTCAAGTTGAACTGACACCCTCCCGAAGGATCTCACCTGATGGATGATGAGCCGTTGCTCCAAACGTTCGCACTGTGCAAGCGCTACAAGAAGCGCTGGGCAGTTCGCGACCTCAACCTGACGGTCCGGCGCGGCGAAGTTTTTGGCTTTCTCGGGCCCAATGGAGCAGGAAAGAGCACGACCATCCGCATGCTTCTCAGCCTCATCAAACCCACCGCCGGCCGCGTTGAACTGTTCGCGAAACCGCTCCACCGGAACCGGGCATCGACGCTGAGGCGGGTTGGCGGTCTCGTTGAACGTGCCGATTT